>JAYTIS010000289.1:0-4293 GCA_043731725.1 Novosphingobium sp. | reverse complement strand
CGCGCGCAAGGTCTTTCAAATTGCCTGGCTCGCGCGGGGCCCCCGCTAACTCGTGCCCAGCTTGCCGTCGCCAGCGATACCTTTGGCCGCAGCACGGTCGAAACCTTCGAGATTTTGACGCTAACTGGTTGGAAACGTTAGCCCGCATGCCTATACAGGCTCAGCATGAGCGGATCTTGATTTTAGCCCCGCTCAGAGCCTGTCGAAGGCCACGCGCCGACTTTAGCCCAATGCGGCCTGTGCCGCCGCCAGCCTGGCAATCGGCACGCGGTAGGGCGAGGCGCTGACGTAATCGAGACCGACCTGCTCGCAAAAGGCAATGCTGGCCGGATCGCCGCCATGTTCGCCGCAGATGCCGAGTTTGATATCGGGCCGAGTCGAGCGGCCACGCTCAACCGCCAGCGAGACCAGCTGGCCAACTCCCTCGATGTCGAGGCTGACAAACGGATCGCGCGGGAAGATGCCCTGTTCGACATAAGCGCCGAGGAACTTGGCTGCATCGTCCCTCGAAACACCAAGCGTTGTCTGCGTTAGATCGTTAGTTCCAAACGAAAAGAACTCTCCAACCTCGGCAATTTCACCCGCCATCAGCGCGGCCCGCGGCAATTCGATCATGGTCCCGACATGATAAGTCAGGGTCTGGCCGCGCTCAGCGAACACCGCCAAGGCCGTGCGATCGATCAAGTCCTTCAGGATCGCCAGTTCCTTGCGGGTAGCGACCAGCGGCACCATCACCTCGGGCACCGGTGCCTCGCCCCCAGCGGCGGCCACATCGCAAGCGGCCTCGAACAGGGCCCGCGCCTGCATCTCATAGATCTCAGGGAAGGTAATCCCCAACCGGCAACCACGATGCCCCAGCATCGGATTGAACTCGTGCAGTTCCTCCGCGCGCCGCTTGAGCGTGTCGATTCCAATCCCGATCACCTCGGACAGTTCGGCAAATTCGGCGTCGGCATGCGGCAAAAATTCGTGCAGCGGCGGATCGAGCAAGCGGACGGTAACCGGCAATCCGGCCATTTCCTCAAAAATCCCGCGGAAATCGGCGCGTTGTTCAGGCAGCAGCTTGGCCAGCGCGGCGCGGCGACCAGCTTCGTCTTCGGCCAGGATCATCTGCCGCACGGCGGCGATCCGCGTGGCGTCGAAGAACATATGCTCGGTGCGGCACAGCCCCACACCTTCGGCACCAAACTGCCGAGCGACCCGGCAATCGGCCGGGGTTTCGGCATTGGTGCGCACTTTCATCCGGCGATGCTGATCGGCCCAGCCCATCAACACCCCGAAATCCCCAACCAGTTCGGGCTCAATCGTGCCGACATGCCCGGCCATCACTTCACCAGTGGTGCCATCCAGCGTGATCAAATCGCCTTCTTTCAGCGCGCGGGTGCCGATCCGCAGCGTACGACTGCCCATGTCGATCGATACCGCCGATGCCCCCGAAACACACGGGCGCCCCATCCCGCGCGCCACCACCGCAGCGTGCGACGTCATTCCGCCGCGCGCCGTCAGGATGCCTTTGGCGGCATGCATGCCGTGGATATCCTCGGGGCTGGTCTCAACCCGCACCAGCACCACCGCTTCACCGCGCCCGGCTAGCTTTTCGGCCGTATCGGCGTCCAGCACGATCGCGCCCGAGGCAGCACCCGGGCTGGCGGGCAGGCCTGTGGTCAGCACATCGCGCACCGCCGCCGGGTCAAGCGTGGGGTGCAGCAATTGATCGAGCGCCATCGGATCGATCCGCAGGATCGCCGCGCGTTCATCGATCAGGCCTTCAGCCACCATGTCGACCGCCATTTTCAGCGCGGCCTTGGCGGTGCGCTTCCCGCTGCGGGTCTGGAGCATCCACAATTTGCCGCGCTCGACGGTGAATTCGATATCCTGCATGTCGCAGTAATGCGCCTCGAGCAGCTCGAACACCTGCGCCAGCTCACCATACGCTGCCGGCATCGCCTCTTCCATGCTCAGCGGCTTGGCCCCGGCCCGCTCGCGCGAAGCCTTGGTCAGATACTGCGGCGTTCGGATCCCGGCGACCACGTCTTCGCCCTGGGCATTGACCAGCCATTCGCCGTAATAGGCCTTCTCACCAGTCGCGGGATCGCGGGTGAAGGCGACGCCGGTGGCCGAGGTATCGCCCATATTGCCGAACACCATCGCCTGGACGTTGACTGCCGTGCCCCAGCCGCCCGGAATATCGTTCAACCGGCGATAGACCTTGGCCCGGTCCGAATCCCACGAATCGAACACAGCTGCGATTGCCCCCCACAGCTGTTCGTGCACGTCCTGCGGGAATTCGCGGCCAAGCTGCGCTGAAACGATCGCCTTGTACTGTGTGACCAAAGTCTGCCAATCACTCGACTGCATCTCAACATCGGCGTAAAAGCCATTGTCTTCCTTGGCGATTTCCAAAACGTCTTCAAACAGGTGGTGGTCGATCCCCAGCACCACGTCGGAATACATTTGGATAAAGCGGCGATAGCTATCCCAGGCAAACCGAGCATCGCCGGAAGTGGCGGCAAGCCCCTGCACCGTGGCGTCATTGAGCCCCAGATTGAGCACGGTATCCATCATCCCGGGCATCGATACTCGCGCACCCGAGCGGACCGAGACCAGCAGCGGATTGGCCGCATCGCCGAATTTTTTGCCAACGGCGGCTTCGATGTGACTCAGCGCGGTGGCCACTTCCGCGCGCAGCGCATCGGAAAAATTCGCGCCCTCGGCCAGATAGCGCACGCATTCTTCGGTGGTGATCGTGAACCCCGGCGGCACCGGCAGACCGATCCCCGCCATCTCGGCCAGGTTTGCGCCCTTGCCGCCGACGATGGTTTTGTCGCGGGTGCGCGGGTCTTTTTCGCGCTCATTCTGCGCCTGTTGCTGGGCGCCGAAGGTGTAGACGTTGGTGTTCATCGGGAGCGGAAACCTTGGTGGAAGTTTACAAAGTTCACAGGGTTCTGCGAACAGAAAAAATCAGCCCTCAATCTTCGAAAAATCGGCGACGCCGTGAACCGCATCGCGAAAGCTGGCGAGCAGATTAAACCGTGCGGTGCGCTTAGCGGGTTCCGGATCGTTGACGGTGACATTGTCAAAAAAAGCATCGATCGGCGCGCGCAGAGTTGCGAGTGCGGCCATCGCTCCAGCAAAGTCCTCAGCGGTCACAGCGGCGGCGGCCTGCGGCCCAGCGGTTGAAAGTGCGTCCATGAGCGCCTTTTCGGCTGGTTCGGGCGCGTAGGAAAGCTCAAAATCCCCCTCCCGCTTGCGGGAGGGGTTAGGGGTGGGAGCGAGAGCGTTGGACGCAGCGCTCACCGCCACTGGCCCACCCCCAGCCCCTCCCGCAAGCGGGAGGGGGGCAGCAAAGCCCTCCTTCTTGAGGATATTCGCGGCGCGCTTGTACCCGGCGAGCAGGTTGATGCCGTCAGTGGTGCCGATGAACGCCTGAAGCGCATGAACGCGGGCGAGCAGGCGGACGAGATCGTCCTCCCCGCCAAGCGCAAATACCGCGTCGATCAGGTCGTGGCGGACGCCAGCTTCGCGTTGCTGGACTTTGAGGCGGTCAGCGAGAAAATCGACGATAGATCTAGTTGTTTCATCCGAATTGATGCGAAGGATTAGAGCCTCTCGTGCACATTTTAGCCCGATGGTCGAGGTGGTTGGGAAGCTTTGTATTCCAGTCTCAGCCAAAATTTCACTGCTTCGCGACGCCCAAACCGCTAGTTGTTTGCTCGCCTCAATTAGTTCGTTCGGGGTCAGCTTTCTATCAAAAACGCGAGGCAGATTTGGGTCAAGCCGTTGAGCTTCATCGAACAACTGATCCGCCCGGAAGGCGATGGCAAATCCGAGACACCCGATGAGCGAAAACCTAATTTGGTTTTCGATGCAAAGCGTGTTCGCTGCGATAGCGGCACGTCGAAGCGCATAGGGGTCTTTAGATCCAGTGGGATGCTCGTTGATCGCAAAAAATTGACAGAGAGTATCCAGCTTATCCGCCAAACTCACCGCCACTGTCACCGGCGCGGTGGGGACTTCATCGCCCTGCCCGACCGGCTTGTAGTGATCGCGGATCGCGTCGCATACCGCATCGGGCAGGCCTTCGGCGCGGGCGTAGTAGCCGCCCATCAGGCCTTGCAGTTCGGGAAATTCGCCGACCATCGCGGTGACGAGATCGGCCTTGCACAGCCGCGCGGCCTGTTCGGCCATGTCGGCTAAATCCTCCCCGGCACGGGGAGGGGGACCATCCGCAGGATGGTGGTGGGGGCTATCGGCAGGCGCTTTGCTTAGTGGCGAGCCCCCACCACCACGCTT
>JAYTIS010000288.1:0-1762 GCA_043731725.1 Novosphingobium sp. | reverse complement strand
TCGTCGTGGAGCTGGCGGTAGAGCTGCTCGCGGGTGATTTCGCAGGCGAGCAGCCGCTCGCTGGCGTTGGAGACCTGGTCTTCGGGGTAGTGCCACGCGCCTTCGGGCATCAGTTCCGCCAGACGCGTCTTGAGTTCGGGCACCCCGTCGCCGGTCAGCGCGGAGATGAAGAACACCTCGTCAAACGCTGCCTGTCCTTCATCGTTCGTCCCGGCGAGCGCCTGCGCGGCGATCAGCAGCGGTTCCTTGGCCACTTCATCGACCTTGTTGAGCACCAGGATCTTGCGCTCGGGGCGGTGTTTCAGGTCCTCCAAAATCGGTTCGAGGTAATCGCGGCGCTTCTTGCGGCCATCGACCACCAGCAGGATCGCATCGGCCTCTTGCGCGCCCTCCCACGCGGCGGCGACCATCGCGCGGTCAAGCCGGCGCTTAGGCGCGAACAGCCCGGGGGTGTCGGCGAGGATGATCTGGGTCTGGCCTTCCAGCGCTATCCCCATGAGCCGGGCGCGGGTGGTCTGCGCCTTGGCACTGACAATCGCGACCTTCTGGCCGACGAGCGCGTTGACCAGCGTGGACTTGCCCGCATTGGGCGCGCCGAGGACGGCAACCAGGCCGCAGTGGGGGGATTCGGTGGGTTCAGTCATTGGCCCCCAATACCGACTTAGCGGGGCTTGTCTAAGGACTGACTGCTGCGGTTAGCCAAACTTGCGCATGAATTCCTCGGCCGCCGCGGTTTCTGCCTCGCGCATCGAGGTGCCGGTGGCCTCTGCTGCGCCGACGCCGGGCACTTCGACCGAGACCAAAAACCGCGCCGCGTGGTCGGGGCCCGAGCGTTCGACAAGGCGGTAATTTGGGCCCTTGCGGCGATTGCCCGCGGCCCATTCCTGCAGCGCGGACTTGGGATGCTTCGATTGTCCGGCCTGGCCGGACACGGCATCGGCCCACAGGCGGCGAACCATCCCGGCGGTGGCGTCGTAGCCGCGCGTGACGAAGCTGGTGCCGATCAGCGCCTCCATCACATCGCCCAGGATATTGTCGCTGTCATGCCCGCCATCGTCGCGTGCCTGCTTGCCCAGCCGCATGTATTTGCCAAGATCGATGTTGCGGGCGACGCTGGCGCAGGTCGCGCGGCTGACCAGCGCATTAAGCCGCTGCGAGAGCTTGCCTTCGTCCGAATTTTCGAGCTGGAACAGCCATTCGGCGATGACCAGGCCAAGCATCCGATCGCCCAGGAATTCGAGCCGTTGGTAGTCGCGCTCCGCTCCGGTGCTGCCGTGCGTCAGCGCCTCAAGCCACAGGCTGTCATCCGCGATTGGCTGTCCGGCCAGCGCGGTCAGGAATACCTTGGTGGCCCGATCGAGCACCAGACTTCAGAACGAACCGCCAAGCCGGTCCCACCGCGCGGCGGTGAACCAGGTCCAGGGCTTGAGCCATTCGGCGCCGCCATCGGTCGACCACATCATCACCGTGGCGCGGCCCAGCAGGTTGTCGATCGGGACCAGCCCGATGCCGCCATCGGGGCTGGCCGGATAGCGGCTGTCTTCCGAATTATCACGGTTGTCGCCCATCAGGAACACCGAGCCTTCGGGCACGACGACCGGGTCGGTGGTGTCCTTGGGGTTGCTGTTGTTGAGATCGAGCACGTCATAGCTCTTGCCGCCGGGCAAGGTCTCGGTGAAGCGCGGGTAGCGGCATACGTCGGCGCCATCGGCGCGCTTGGCCATGAACTGGCTGGAATAACAGCGGGTGTTGGGGCTGACCG
>JAYTIS010000287.1:0-7696 GCA_043731725.1 Novosphingobium sp. | reverse complement strand
GAACGGCTCAAGCATTTCGTTGGCCGCGCCGCGCTCGATATCGAGGGGCTGGGCGAGAAGACGATTGATGAGTTCTTTGCGCTCGGCTGGCTGGAGAGCCCGGCGGATATTTTCCGGCTGCATCAGCGCCGCACCAACATTCTCGGGCGTGAGGGCTGGAAGGAAAAGTCAGTCGACAACCTGCTCGCCGCGATCGAGGCCAAGCGTGCGCCCGATGCCGCGCGGTTGTTGTTCGGGCTGGGTATTCGACATGTGGGCGCGGTGACAGCGCGCGATTTGCTCAAGCGGTTTGTGACGCTGCCGAAACTTCAGGCGGTCGTTTGCGGGACTGCTCCCCCTCATCTTCAAAGGAGTGGGCCGGAGGGTGGTGGCACCCCTTCCAACGGTTTGCCTGACCCGCACCACCCCCAAACCCCTTCCTCTGAAGAGGATGGGGCTTCAGAAGCCCGCGCCGAGCTGCTGGCTATCGACGGGATCGGGCCCGCCGTCGCAGAGGCGTTGCACGACTTCTTCCACGAACCGCACAACTTGGCGGTGTGGGATGACCTGCTGCGCGAAGTTTCGCCTCCCACTTACATCATCGAAACCCGCGACAGCGCGGTGGCGGGCAAGACCGTGGTGTTCACCGGCAAGCTCGAGACGATGAGCCGCGATGAGGCCAAGGCGCAGGCCGAACGGCTGGGGGCCAAGTCGGCCGGATCGGTCAGTTCCAAAACCGATCTGGTGGTGGCCGGGCCGGGCGCGGGGAGCAAATTGAAACAGGCTGCGGCGCTGGGGATCGAAGTGATCGACGAGGCGGCGTGGGCTGAGATAGTCAAGGCGGCGGGATAAACCCGACTGCGGCGCGCTTGTCTGGCTGAAAAAGTGTGGTACGTTTCGGGTCCGGGGGTCGCACCACCGGGGGACCTGCCATGACGCCGTCTGCTGACTTAGCCGCTGCTGATATTCCGGTAACGCCTGTCGCGCCCGCTACTAATTTGGTCGCGCTGATTGATCGCTGGATCTTCGTGTTCATGGCGGGAATGCTGATCACAGTCACCTTGGTCGGGTTTATCCCGGATTCGGTGATGAAGGTCGGCTTGGTCGAGGCGGGTAAGCGCCCGCCGTTTCCGGTGGTGCTGCACTTTCACGCCGTGGCGATGGGCAGCTGGCTGCTGCTGTTGCTGGCGCAAACCAGCTTGATGGCCACCGGGCGGCGCGCCGGGCATCGGCAATTGGGTCTGGCCTCGATGGTTTTGGGGCCAGCCGTGGTCTTGATCGGTTTTGTGCTGGTGCCCACCATGTATCAGCAACTGTGGAATTCGGTTCACGCGATGCCGGGCGGGCCTGACGCCGAGGGTCTTGCGCAAATTGCAACCCGGGGCAACATCGCCTTGATCCAAATCCAGGTCGGATCGCTGTTTGCAATTTTGGTGACCCTGGCAGTGCGCGCGCGCAAGCGTGATCTGACGCTGCACAAGCGGTTGATGGTGCTGGCCCCGATCGTGGCGATGCCGGCCGCGGTTGATCGGATGAAATGGCTGCCAGCCACCTTGCCGGTGAGCCCACTGTCGGCGCAACTCTATGTGCTGCTGCTGGCATCGCCGATGTTTGCCTGGGATCTGTACCGGCTGGGCTACGTCCATCGCGCTTATGTGATCTGGCTGGGGTTGGTTCTGTCAACCGACGCTGCGGTGCTGCTGCTGTGGAATACCGCGTGGTGGCAGAGCACAGTGCCTGGTCTGCTGGGCGCAGTCTGATCTGACATCGGTCATCACGAACGTTCCTGCGCGGCGGCGATCGGCGCGCTAGTGCGGCGGATCGCGACCAGCAGCACCCCCAGCAGCGCGACCGCGCTGCCCAGGGCCATCCGCGCATCGATATAGTCACCGGTTATCGCCACCCCCAGCGCGATCGTGACGATCGGGGTCATCAGCGTCAGCGGGGCGATCAGGTTGGCTTCATAGCGTCCGATCAACAAGTAATAGGCGCTGTGCGCGAAGACCGATACGACCAGCGCCGACCAGGCCACCGCCGCCATTAACGGCCATCCGGCCTGCATCGCCGCATGCCACGCACCGGGCTCGATCACGGCCGAAAGCGGGGCCAGCAGGCACAGTCCAGTCAGCCCGACCCAGGCCTGAAAGCGCAGCGGGGCAATATCGCCCATCTGCTTCATCAGCACCGCGCCAAGCGAGCCGCAAAACGCTGCACCGAGCAGGAACACTGTGCCTTGCGAGGTCTTGAACCCGGGCTGCCACACCACCATCACCACCCCGGCCAACGCGAGCGCGATCCCCAGTGCGCGCCGCCAGTGAATCCGCTCGCCCAGCAGCCAGATCGACAGCAGCGTGGTCATCGGTACGCTCGATTGCACAACGATCGCGGCTTCGGAGGGCGAGGCCCAGGTCAACGCCACGAACATTAGTCCAAAACTGCCCGCGCCCATCGCCAGCCCGACCAGCACGATCCGCCAAGCCGGGCGCGGCATCGGCAGCAGCCATGGCAGCGTCACCAAGGTCACAATTGCAAACCGCACCGCGGTATAAAACAACGGCGGGACGTGCCAGTGGCTGACCACCACTTTGCTCAGCACATTGTTGGTCGCCCACAGTAGGCAGACCAGCACCAGCAGCAGAAAATCGCGCGGCTTCATCGGCTGTGCACCCCGCGTTGCCGCAGCCACAGGATCGACCAGTCGCCGATCACCAACCGCTCGGCAATCCGCAGCCCCGCGCGGCGGCAGGCGCTGCGGACTTGTGCTTCCTGGCGTTCGAGCAGCCCGGCCAGCAGCAGATGCCCGCCGGGCACCAGCGCCTTGGCAAACTGTGGGGCAAGGTCGATCAGCGGACCCGCCAAGATGTTGGCGATGATCAGATCGTAAAGCCCGCGCGCGCGCAGCAGCGGATGATCCATGCCGTCGGCGACCAGCATCGTCAGCTCGCCCGCACGCCCGCCCAGCGCCACGCCATTGGCGCGGGCATTGTCATCGATCACGCCTAGGCAGACCGCATCGATGTCGCTCGCGGTGGCCAGCGCGCGCGGCCACAGGTGCAGCGCGGCAAAGGCCAGCAATCCGGTGCCAGTGCCGATATCGGCGCAATTCCTAACCACCATGCCGCGCGCTTTCATTTCGCTCAGCATGGTCAGACACCCGGCGGTGGTGGCGTGCTGGCCGGTGCCAAAGGCCTGGCTGGCGGGAATCACGAAATCGCGCAGGCCAGGCCCGGTGTGCGCGGGGTGTTCGGGGGTGTGGACGTAAAACCGGCCGGCGCGAATGGGTTCAAGGCCGGTCTGGCTGGCGGTCAGCCAATCGGTTTCAGGCAATTGCTCGACGGCAAAAGCAGGCACCACACCAGCGAACAAAGCAGCCAGCGCAGCCTGATCGGCACCGCCGGGCTTGCGCGGCAGCCAGGCTTCGAGCTGCCAGTCGTCGGGGCGGTCCTCGGCCACTTCGCTGCCGGCGATCACGATTGCCGGGTCCCAGTCGTCGGCGTCCTCGTGCGCCAGCAGCGCGGCCTCGATCACCGCGCGCGGAGCGAGCGCCAGCAGCTTCCAGGCACCGCTCACTTCCCTTCAGTCTCTTTCGCCAGCCGCTGCGCCAGTCGCTCGCGTCCAGCCTGCGCATAGGCCCGGCAGGCCGCCGGATCGATCAGCGGCGCGCGCCCCGCCAGCCGCTCGTGGAGGTTGCTGGCCGAGGGATGCGGGGTGACCAGAATTCCGCACGGCATCCGGTCGATCTGCGTGAAGCCGGTGCGGGCAGCGAGCAACCGCTGCGGGTGATCGGTGAAACGATAGCCATCAGACGAAATCGTGTTGAGGCTGTCGACCAAGGCAATCGTCAGGCACTTGCCCGCCTCGCAGCTTTGCCAGGTCCAGCTGGTCGAACCGGGCGAGTGGGTCGGGGTGGCAAAAGCGGTGAAGCGGGTTCCGCCGACAGTCAGGCCGCCATGGTCGCGCAGCACCCGGTCAACCCGCGCGGGCATCATCGGATGGGCCTTCAAGCCGTCGTACTGCGGATCGTCGGCGAAGGGCGTGCCGCTGCGCAGCGCTTGCGCCGCGAACGGACCGACGGCCAGCTTGGCCCCCGTCGCCACCTCCAGCGCCGCAAACCCGCCCGCGTGATCGAAATGCTCGTGCGTTGAGAGCAGCCATTTGACCTGCTTGGGATCGAACCCGAGCGCGCGGATATTGGCGAGCACCAGCGGCGCGGCATCTTCCGGGCCGCTATCGGTCAGCACCAGTCCGGCGTCTGTCTGCACCAGCACCACGGTGATCCCGCAGGTCCCGACATACCAGGTGCGGCCGTGAATATGCGCCGGCGGGGCCGGGTCGGACCAGCCATCGTGCGAGCCGCAAGCGGCGGCGATATCGGGCGAGGCGGCGGGGTTTGGTGCTGGAGCACGCGCAGCGCCGAGCAAGATCAGCGCTGCGAATGCCGCCACCACCCCCCGGCCCCCTCCTCTAAAGAGGAGTGGGAGTAGATCACGCTTCTCTGAAGCCCCATCCTCTTCAGAGATGAGTGGAAGTAGGCCGCGCTTTTCTGAAGCCCCATCCTCCTCAGAGGAGGGGGTTTGGGGGTGGTGTTGCAACCTACCGAACATAACTCGCTCCATTGGCGTCGAGCACCGCGCCGGTCATGCTCGGCGGCGCATCAAGCGCACAGAACACGGCCATCGTGGCGATCTCCTCAGGCGTGGCGACTCGGCCCAAGGGAATATCTGTCAGCAGCCCCGCGCCGCCGCGACTGGCGAGGTAGTCCCCGGCCATCCCGGTATCGGTAAAGCCGGGGCAGATGGCATAGCTGAGCACGCCTTGCGCTGCGTAGTGCCGCGCGATGGTCTTGTGCATCGCCACCATTCCGCCTTTGGCCGCCGCATAGTGCCAGTGATCGGGCGAATCGCCGCGGTGCGCGGCGCGGCTGGCTACGTGCACCACCCGTCCGCCGCGCGCATCGGCCAGCCAGTGGCGCACGGCAAAGCGCGACAGTTCGGCCGCGGCGGTCAGGTTGATCCGCAGCGTGTCTTCCCACTGGTCGAGCCAGGCAAAGTCCGATGCATCGAGCGGATTGGGTGAAAACTTGCCGGCATTGTTGACCAGCACGTCGATCCGGCCGCCGGCGCGCTCCAGCGCTTGCTCCCACAGCCGGGCCGCAGCAGCCGGCTCGGCCAAGTCAGCAGCAATCGTATCGGCGTCACCAACGCGACTCGCATGGCCGATCACGGTGACCCCGCGCGCGCGCAGCGCGGCTGCCGTAGCGGCACCGATCCCGCGCGACGAGCCGGTGACCAAAGCGGTGATTTTTGTCATGCGCGGCTTTAGGCGCAGGGCGCGGCCTTCGACAAGCTTAGGCTGAGCTGGCACGGCGTTTTGGTCAATTTTGTGAGGCCGTTTCAGGCTCAGTCGACGCAACGCAGGTGCGAACTTTGCACTCTCGTGCGCTTGCACCGCCCGGTGTTTTAGCTAAGGGGAATGCGCAAGGGCCCAATCGGCCCGGTAGCCAAGAAGGGGTTAACCGCCGCATGGCCGACGCGCGCAATCGTCCGCTTTCGCCGCACATTTCGATCTGGCGCTGGAGTCCGGCGATGCTGGTCTCGATCCTGCACCGGGTCACCGGCGATGGGATGGCCATGGTCGGCCTGCCGGTCTTATTGTGGTGGCTCTATTCGGTCGCTGCCGGACCCGCTGCCTATGCGACTTTCGCTGGATATGCCGGGGCGTGGTATGGCAAAATCGCTTTGATCGGGCTGACCTGGGCTTTCTTCAATCACATGGCCTCGGGCCTGCGCCACTTTGTGCTCGATACGGGCGCCGGATACGAACTTAAGAACAATGCCATGTGGTCGGTGCTCACCCCGCTCCTCGCGCTCAGCGCGACGGTGCTGGTGTGGCTGCTGATCCTGCTGCGCTAAGGACACTTGGACCATGGGTAATGGCACTTCGCTGGGCAAAGTTCGCGCGCTCGGATCGTCGCACAGCGGCGCGCATCACTGGCTGCTGCAGCGTTATACCGCGATCGGCAACCTGCTGGCGGGATTGTTCCTGCTGTTCGGGTTGCTGGCCAAAGGCGACTACAGCTTTGCCTCGATCCACGATTGGCTGCACGCGCCGCTGCCCGCGACCATGGCCGGGCTGTTCGTGCTCTCAACCTTTTGGCACGCGCGGCTGGGCCTGCAGGTGCTGATCGAGGACTATGTTCACGAGCAAGCCAACAAATTTGCCGTGACCGCGGCGCTCAACCTGTTGACCTTTGCCGGGGCCGCGTTCGGCCTGCTGAGCGTAGCGCGCATCGCGCTGGGAGCCTGATCCAATGAGTGCCGCTTACAAGATCATCGACCATACCTATGACACGGTCGTCGTCGGCGCGGGTGGATCGGGGCTGCGCGCCACCATGGGTAGCGCCGAGGCCGGCCTGCGCACCGCCTGCATCACCAAAGTATTCCCCACCCGCAGCCATACCGTGGCCGCGCAAGGGGGGATCGCGGCCAGTTTGCAGAACAATTCGCCCGATCACTGGACCTGGCACATGTTCGATACGGTCAAAGGGTCGGACTGGCTGGGTGATCAGGACGCGATTGAGTACATGGTGCGTGAGGCTCCGGCGGCGGTCTATGAGCTTGAACACGCCGGCGTGCCGTTCAGCCGCAACGACAACGGCACGATCTACCAGCGCCCGTTTGGCGGGCACATGCAGAACATGGGCGAGGGCCCGCCGGTCCAGCGCACTTGCGCCGCGGCCGATCGCACTGGGCACGCGATGCTGCACGCGCTCTATCAGCAGAGCCTGAAGTACGACGCAGACTTCTTCATCGAATATTTCGCGATCGATCTGATCATGGAGAACGGCGTATGCCGGGGCGTGATCGCGCTGTGTATGGACGATGGCTCGATCCACCGCTTTCGCAGCCAAGCCGTGGTCTTGGCGACTGGCGGCTATGGCCGGTGCTATTTCACCGCGACCAGCGCGCACACCTGCACCGGCGACGGCGGCGGGATGGTGCTGCGCGCCGGGTTGCCGCTGCAGGACATGGAATTCGTCCAGTTCCACCCGACCGGGATTTACGGCGCGGGGGTGCTGATCACCGAAGGCGCGCGCGGTGAGGGCGGCTATCTGACTAACTCCGAAGGCGAGCGCTTCATGGAGCGCTATGCCCCCAGCGCCAAGGATCTGGCCAGCCGCGACGTGGTCTCGCGCTCGATGGCGCTGGAAATGCGCGAAGGGCGCGGGGTCGGGCCGCACGGAGCCTATCTCAATCTCCACCTCGATCACATCGATCCCAAGGTGCTGGCCGACCGCCTGCCCGGGATCACCGAAAGCGGCAAGATCTTCGCGGGGGTCGATCTGACCCGCCAGCCACTCCCGGTGTGCCCGACGGTGCACTACAACATGGGCGGCATCCCCACGAACTACCACGGCGAAGTTATGACCATCGGCGCTGACGGCAACCCCGAAACCCCGGTGCCCGGGCTGTTCGCGGTGGGAGAAGCGGCCTGCGTTTCAGTCCACGGCGCGAACCGGCTGGGCTCGAACTCGCTGATCGACCTGGTGGTGTTCGGGCGCGCGGCTGGGCACCGGCTGAAACAGCTGATCGTGCCGCAGAGCGCGCATGCCGAGCTGTCCAAGGACAGCGCTGAGCTGGCGCTGACCCGGCTCGATCACTTCCGCAATTCCAGCGGCGGCTCACCCACCGCCGAAGTCCGGCTCGAAATGCAGCGC
>JAYTIS010000286.1:0-3373 GCA_043731725.1 Novosphingobium sp. | reverse complement strand
TCGCACTGGTTGATAGCGAATGTTCGGCAGCCAAGAGTAAGCCCGAACTGGCCGACTTGGCGGAGCGGCTGGAACAAGCCAACGGCGAACTCAAAACTGCAACAATGTGGCTGATGCAGAACGGCATGACCAACCCCAACAATGCTGGGGCCGGCGCGCACCATTACATGCACATCATGGGCATCGTGGCGGTTGGGCTGATGTGGTTGCGGATGGGCGAAGTTTCGCTGGAAGCACTGGCGGCAGGGTCTGGAGATAAGGCGTTTTACGAGGCCAAGCTGGTCACTGCGCGCTATTATGGCGAACGCTTCACGCCTGACGCTGGCGCTCTGCGATGCAAGATAGAATCCGGCGCGAACTCCCTGATGGCCTTACCGGTGGAGGCTTTCGCAACGGCTTGACCACGTCAATACGCTTACCTAAGCCGGGGAAATGAATGCAAAATCCCCCGCAGCGAGCTTTCGTGAACGCCATCATGGAGCAATCTGGTCGATGCTGTGGCCAATGCGCATGTGGTTCACCAAATTTCCGATCCACCGTGGCAAAGGGCTGCTGTTCAAGTATGTGATTCTACCAGCGCTGCCACCTGAACCGGCAAGCTTTACTTATCGCTTGCCGCATGGCGAGACAATTGATCTGCGTTACCGTGAGGATCTGGGCACACAGGTGCTATTTCACGGCGGTTACGAGGACCGTGAAGTTGCCGAACTGTGCAAATATATCCCGCTAGATGGGACAGTGTTCGATGTGGGCGCAAATATCGGACTATCCGCCCTCGAATTTTCCCGCTCAGCCGGGTCGGGCGGTCGGGTGATCGCGTTTGAGCCCCATCCAGTAACCGCAACCCGGCTGCGCGCAAACCTTGATCGCAACAATGCCGCCAATGTCGAAATTGTGCAGTCGGCAGTGGGAGCAGCGGCGGGCACGATCACCTTCAACGAAAGCTCCGACTCGACGCTCAGCTCGGCCAGTGTGATCCCGCGCAATTTGGTTCGTTCGTTTGATGTGCCAGTGACCACGGTTGACTTGGCCTGGGCCGAGGCAGGCAAACCGTTGGTCGCAGTGGTAAAAATCGATGTCGAGGGCGGTGAACTGCAAGTGCTGCAAGGTGCGGTCGAGCTGTTGGCACGTGATCACCCGGTAATTTTGCTCGAAGCCTGGGGGCGGAACAGCTTGCTCCGATCCATGCTCTGCTAATCGAAGCGGGTTATGCCCAACAACAGCCCCTTGGGTTTGAACCGCGCAACTATCTGTACGTGACTGCTCCCATTCAAAGCTGATCAAACATTTCGTCAAACAAATTTAGCATTGCTTGCCAGCTCTGCAGATCGGCGCTCGCGTTATAGCTGCTCGCGCCGCCAGCGGGCGGCGCCTGCGGATTGGTATAGCCATGGCCAACACCGGAATAGCTATGGAAGTGCCAATTGGCCCCGGCAGCATCCATCTCCTCCCAAAACGCGATGACCTGCGCGCGCGGTACCAGTGCATCGGCATCGCCGTGGCAAACCAGAATGCGCGGGGTCACCGGGCCGCCAACGGGTGCAATGCGTCCGGTATCGAGGAGACCATGGAAGCTAGCGACGACCGCCAAAGGGGCGTTTTCTCGGGCGAGCTCAAGTACCGCTTGGCCGCCCATGCAAAAGCCAATGGCCGCTCGGACTATTTCTGGATCAATGTCCGTCAACGCGGCGAGCGCAGCATGCAGTCGTGCCCGGTATCGATCAACATTACCGCGGAGCGCAGTAGCCAAAGCGACCGCGTGGCGGAAATCGGTAACCGGTTCTCCATAGAAATCGGCCACAAGCGCGAGATAGCCAAGTTCAGCCAAGCCTTGCGCCTTGGCTTCGACCGTAGCGGTCATATTCATGATCGTGGGAAAGACCACTACTGCGGCGCGCGGTTTCCCGGTTGGCCGCGCTAGCCAACCGGTTAGCGCAGTTTGTGCGTCGAAATAATCGATCCGTTCGAGTGTGCTCATTCGGGTAAAAAGTCAGGTACCGACAGATACCGTTCGCCGGTGTCGTAATTGAACCCCATCACCCGGGCGTTCGCTCCCAAATCGGGCAGCTTCTGCGTGATCGCGGCGAGCGTAGCGCCCGAGCTGATCCCGACCAACATACCTTCCTCGCGTGCGCAGCGCCGCGCCATTTCCTTGGCATCAGCTGGATCGACCTGAATCGCGCCATCGATCGCCTGGGTGTGGAGATTAGCCGGGATGAAACCCGCACCTATCCCCTGAATCGGATGCGGGGCCGGTTGTCCGCCCGATATCACCGGGGACAGTGTCGGCTCGACCGCCCAGGCCTGCATAGCGGGCCACTTAACTTTGAGCACTTCAGCACAACCGGTCAGGTGGCCACCGGTGCCAACACCGGTGATCAATGCGTCGAGCGGGGTATCAGCAAAGTCGGCCAGGATTTCTTGCGCGGTCGTGCGCTGGTGGACAGCGATATTAGCAGGGTTTTCAAACTGCTGCGGCATCCATGCACCCGGAGTAGCCGCGACCAGTTCATGCGCGCGCTCGATCGCGCCCTTCATGCCTTTTTCTCGCGGGGTTAAATCAAACGAGGCGCCGTAGGCGAGCATGAGCCGGCGGCGCTCAATTGACATCGATTCGGGCATTACTAATACCAGCGTATAACCCTTGACCGCTGCCACCATGGCGAGCCCGATCCCGGTGTTGCCGCTGGTTGGCTCGACGATCGTGCCGCCGGGCTTAAGACTTCCATCAGCCTCGGCTGCCTCGATCATAGCCAAGCCGATCCGGTCCTTGATCGAACCGCCCGGATTGGATCGCTCAGACTTTACCCAGACCTCGTGATTAGGGAACATCCGTGCGAGCCGGATATGCGGAGTGTTGCCAATTGTGGCGAGGACACTGTCAGCTTTCATGCGCCATCTTCCTTCTGTCGATAATTTGAGGCAAATGTCTTGGCCCGTCTGAGTTCGGGAAACAGTCCCGTCCAAATTGCAGTGACGATGATAGCCCCCGCGCCGCCCAACGCAACCGCGCCGACCGGACCCAAGAAGGCAGCGGCCAGCCCCGATTGCATTTCGCCCAATTCATTTGAAGCCGAGATCGCCAAGCCCGAGATTGATGAGACCCGGCCGCGCATCATGTCAGGGGTATTGAGTTGCACCAGCGTGCTGCGAATGAACACCGAGATTGCGTCTGCGCCGCCAAGCAAAGCCAGCGTGCCCAGCGATAAAATAAAGTTGGTCGATAGGCCGAACACCAAGGTCGCCAGCCCATAGCCCGCCACCGCCCACAGCATCTTCGCTCCGACATTGCGGGCGATCGGGCGAAAGCCCAGGTAGACCGCGACCAGCGACGCGCCCAACGCGGGAGCCGCACGCATCAATCCCAAACCTT
>JAYTIS010000285.1:0-1644 GCA_043731725.1 Novosphingobium sp. | reverse complement strand
CTGGCTGCGCTCGATACCGCGCCGCCGATCCTGCTCTGGCGCGGCGACCTGGCCCTGGGCGCGCGCCCCGCAGTGGCGATTGTCGGTGCGCGCAATGCTTCGGCCGCAGCGGTTAAGCTGGCGCGGCAATTTGCGGGCGAACTGGCCGAGGCGGGCTTTGCCGTGGTCTCGGGATTGGCGCGTGGGATCGACGGCGCGGCGCATCAGGCGGCGCTGGCCCAGGGTTCAAGCGGCGGCGGGACCATCGGGGTGATCGCCAGCGGGATCGACATCGCCTATCCGCCCGAACATGCCGATTTGCAGGAAACGATTGCTAGCCAGGGACTGTTGCTGGCCGAACAGCCCCCGGGGACCGAACCGCTGGCGCGCCATTTCCCGTCGCGCAACCGGATCATCGCCGGGTTCGCGGTAGGAACTTTAGTGGTTGAAGCCGCGCCCAAGTCGGGCTCGCTGATCACCGCGCGGCTGGCGGGCGAGGCCGGGCGTGAGGTGATGGCGGTACCCGGCTCGCCGCTCGAGGCGCGGGCGCAGGGCTGCAACCAGCTGATCCGCGAAGGCGCGGTGCTGGTCCAATCGGCTGCCGACGTGATCGAACTGGTCAGTGATTTCTCCGGCCAACCGCGCTCGACCTTCCGCGAGCATCCGGCCGAGTTCGAGCTGCTGCCCGATGATCTGGGGCATGCGCCCGCCGCCGTTGCCGACTTGTTGACCACTGCACCGGTCGGAGTGGATGAATTGATCCGGCAAAGCGGCGAAGGTAGCGCTGCGGTGCAGCTTGCGCTGCTCGAACTGGAACTTGCTGGTCTGCTGACACGCCACGCCGGCGGCCGTGTCAGCCGCGCTGCCTGAGCCGAACGGGTTTAGTCATTTGGCGTTCATCTAACCAGGCGCAGTCCTTCGATTGATACGTTGTATCATTTAAGGAGGGTGCCATGCGCAAGGGGTTTTCTACACTCGCAGTGATAGCCATTTTGGCGCAAGTGCCGGTCGCGGCCAAAGCTCCGGGCAGTCTCGGCCAGAGCCAGCGCCGCAGCAGCTTGTGCCGAACTCCGCTGCCCCTGCCGCAGCTAGGCGCGGAGCGGTGGAACCGTCAGCAGCCAAGACCAATGCCGGTCAGCGCGCCGCGTGGCGGGATCGAGGAAGACCGCCCGGTACCTGTGGCCGAGCCAATGCCCGCGTCGCCGCCACCGGTGATGGGCCGCGAAAGTGCCGATGTCACCGTTACCGCCGCGCGCTCTTCCAGCCCGGCAAGCGCCAAGGCGGGGCCGGTACCGTCCGAGGTGGGCACTACGCGCCCGATCATGCCGCCGCCAGATCCGCAGAATATGCAGTTCCAGTCCGGGCTCACCGCTGGCGAGCACGATGATCTGCTTAACCCCGAACTCTACGCTGATTATGTCCGCCGCTCCGACCTTGGCCAGCAAATCGCCGGACTGCCGCGGCTCGATACTCGGCGGGTGCTGACAGTCGCGGTCAATGACCGCAGCGGACAACCGCTGGCGCGCAGTCTGGTCGAGGTGCAGTGTGCCGACGGCAACCGGATCGTGCTGCCGACCCAGTCGGACGGCACCGTGGTGCTATTCCCCGAGCTCGACCAGCTGGGCAGCAGTATCAGGGTGCGCGCGGCCGGGCAGGATTGGCGCA
>JAYTIS010000284.1:0-6647 GCA_043731725.1 Novosphingobium sp. | reverse complement strand
GAATTGCTCGAACGCGCTGGGCCAGCGATCCGCGAGCACTTCGATCCGCCGAGAAGCTTTTAGCCATGGTGCCCTTGGTGATCATCCGCCCCGATCCGGGCAATGCCGCCACTACCGCTGCCGCGCACGCGCTGGCACTGGATGCGCGCGGGTTTCCCCTATTCGAAGTGGTCACGAAAAGCTGGCAAGCAGTTTTGCCAGACCGCTACGATGCGCTGCTGGTTGGCAGCGCCAACGTGTTTCGCTGCGGTGGGCCTGGGTTGTCGGCTTTGCGCGGCCTGCCGGTCTATGCCGTGGGCGACACGACTGCGGCGGCGGCGCTGGCAGCGGGGTTCGCCCGAGTGAAAACTGGCGCAGTGGCAATGCAGGCTCTGCTCGGCGAACTCGATCACAACCATCACCGGCTTTTGCGGCTGACTGGGCAGGACCGGGTGGGCCTAACGCTGCCCAAAAGCATCAGCATGGACGAGCGCGTGGTCTATGCCAGCCAGCCGCGCGCGTTGCCAACCGATCTGGAAGCACTTCTGCGGACACCGGCGGTGATCGCGCTGCATTCAGCTGAGGCGGCGCAGCACCTGACCGCCGAATGCGTCCGGTGCGGGATCCGGCGCGCGCCGTTACGGCTGGCGGCGCTGTCAGCGCGGATTGGCGCAGCCGCAGGCGATGGCTGGGGCGAGGTGGCGGTGGCCGCGATGCCGGACGACAAGGCGTTGCTGGCGCTCGCCCGGCAGATGTGCCAAGAACCGTGGCTTGCGGGCCGCACTGCCGGCTGACCAGACCAGAGGATTGATGCCAGAAGACTACTACACCTCTCAGCCTGCCGTGCGTCCGCGCACCGGGCCATCGCTGCGCGCGATGCTGCTGGCAGGCCTGATCTCGTTCCTGGGCGGAGCCGGGCTGATCGGCTGGCTGGTGTGGCACGGGCAAGTCGATCTGGGCCGCGCGCCGACCCCCACGCCGTTCATGACCAGTCACCCAGCGCCAACGGCGGTAACCGCCAATCCGGCTGCACCCTTCACCGCAACCGTGCTTGAACAACAGGTGGCCGGGCTCGAACGGCGGCTGGCCCAGCTCAACCTGCAGACCGCTGCCTTTGGTGGCAATACGGCACGGGCGGAAGGCCTGCTGGTGGCACTGGCGGCGCGCCGCGCAATCGAGCAAGGTAAACCGCTCGATTACCTCGAGGCGCAGCTGACCACGCGCTTTGGCGCTGCGCGCCCGGCGGCGGTGACGACGCTAGCGGCCGCGGCCAAAAACCCGGTCACGCTTGACCAGCTGGCCGCACAGCTCGATGAGCTAGGGCCGGCTTTGCTCGGCCAACCCAAGGACGAAGGAGGTTGGCACCGCCTGCGCCGCGAATTGTCCGGGCTGTTCGTGATCCGCCGCGATGACGGCAAAGTCAGCCGCCCCGATCAACGGCTTGACCGTGCTCGGCTGCTGCTGCGCAGCGGCCAGATCGACGCTGCAATCTCCGAAGTCTCCAAATTTCCTGACAGTGCGCCTGCCCGCGATTGGCTGATCGCCGCGCGGCACTATGCCGACGCGCAGGCTGCGCTCGATCAAATTGAACAGGCCGCCTTGACCGAACCAGAATTGCTCAAAGGCGGCGATGGTGAAGCGGTCAAACAGCCGGGACTATCGGCCACCTCCACTCCCTGATTTAGTGCGCTTTGAGCAAGCTCGGCAATTGCCCTGACATCCCGCGCGCTTCGTCCATGAAAAAGCGCTTCATCCAGCCGCTGCGCTGAATGAAGCCCATACCGAGCCGCCGAACCAGACTAGGCAGACGCCCCGGAATCCCGAAAATCCGCACCAAGGCGTCGGTGGTTGCCATCACGCTGACGCTATCCAGACTGCGCCAGCGTTCATACCGCGCGAGCAATTGCGCGTCGCCCGGATCGAGCCCGAGCCGCATCCCTTCGGCCAGTACTTCGACCAAGCAGCCCACATCGCGCAGCCCCAGATTGAACCCCTGCCCCGCAATCGGATGCATTCCGTGCGCGGCATCGCCGACCAAGGCGAGCCGCTGCTCGACAATATGCGGCGCATGATGGAAGCTGAGCGGGTAGGAGATGCGGGGTGCGGCCAGGTCAGTCGCGCCGAACACGCTTTCCATCCGTGCCGTGATCTCGTGCAGGAAGGCGGCGTCGCTCAGCCCGGCAATGCCCTTCGCGTCGCGCTCGTCGACGGTCCAGACCACCGCGCTGCGGTGTCGCCCATCTGGCAAATCGAGCAGTGGCAGCAAGGCCAGCGGCCCGGCTGGATAAAAGATTTCCCAAGCGACCCCGTCATGCGGGTGGGCGTGTGTGATCGCGGTAACGAACGCGCGGTGGCGATAATCCCAGCGTGCTGAATTCAGCCCAGCTTCAGCGCGGGTGGGCGATTGGCGGCCTTCAGCGCCCACCAATAGGCTACCTTCGAGTACGCGCCCGTCGCTCAGCGTCACCGCCACGCCGTGTTCGCTGCGCAGGCGCGCAACGGGTTCGGTCCCGCTCAACCAGACAATCGCCGGTTCCGCGCGCGCCGCCTCAAACAGGGCCAGCCGGATGTCGCGGTTGGCAAACATCCGCCCGAGTGTGCCGGCGTCGGGACCTGGCTGAAAGTCGATCCGGCCCGGCTTCATCCCGTCGGTCACAGCAATCGCAGAAATCGGGCAGCCAAGTGGTTCCAACCGCTCGGTCAGGCCGATATTGCCGAACAGGTTCCAGCTGGCGGTCGAGATTGCCGACGCGCGGCCATCGGTGCCCTCAGCCGTGAGCTCTTCTGGTAAAGCCCTGTCGACCACGAAGCTGGTGATGCCTTGCCGCGCCGCCGCCAGCGCGAGCGTCATGCCAACCAGCCCGCCGCCCAGAATGACCAGATCGCGGCGATCTGCCCCAATGTCGGTCATGGCAGGACGCAGGTGTTGGCTGCGCCCCCATCGATATCTAGGCAGCGCCCGTCAAATGTCCCGTCAGGCAGGCTCAGCCCCAAAATCGCCGCCAGCGTGGGCGCGATATCGACGGTTTCAACCGGCTGCGGCTGTTCAAAGCCCGGCACCCCGCGCCGCCAGAACAGGATCGGCACCCGCCGGTCGTAATCCCACGCACTGCCGTGGGTGGCGATGTAAGCGCCGGGGATCGGCTCGGGGATCGGCACAATCGCGCGATCGAGCAGGATGACGACGTCGCCCGAGCGGCCCGGATCGAACGAGGCACGGGCGCGCTCTTTGAGCGTCCAGTCTTGCGGATTGCCAGCCGGCAGTGGGGTCTTGGCCAGCTCGTCAGCGGTGAACGCGGCGGCGACTTGCGGATTGGCCTTGGCCTGCGCAACCAGCGACGCCACCACAGCACCGCGCTGCGCCGCTGGCACCGCGCGGTTGACGTAGAAATCACCAAACGCGCTATCTGCAAGCAGCAGTGCCCCATCGACCTTGATCCCGGTCTTGGCCGAAACCGCTTTGCTCAGCGCATCGGGCATCAATGCAGGATCGACCCGTACTGCCCGCGGCAGCGCCTGTTGATCGAGCCGCTCGGGGGTGTCGAGCCCGCCATGATCGGCCGACAACACAACCATGTAATCAATCCCCAGCTTGTCGAGATGATCGAGCAAGCGGCCGATGTTCTTGTCAAGCTCGGCCATCTGGATGCACATTTCCAGCCCCGCAGTGCCGGTGGCGTGGCCAATGTAATCGGTCGCGGACAAGCTGATCGAGAGGATGTCGGGTGCAGCGCCCCGGCCCAGCGCCAGTTCGTCAACCAGCCCATTGGCGAGATCGATGGTTGCGGCATCCATCCGCGGCGAGATCCGGAACAGGTCAGGCGCTTTGGCCTCACTGGCTAGCGCAGGAAGCGCAAAGCGGCCCTGCCCGGTGCTGCCTTTGGTGCCCAGTGCAACGCTGCGGTCGGTTGGCGCGCACCACGCCGGTGCGGCCAGCGCGGGTGCGCCGGCCTTGAGCGTAGCGGTGATCGCGGCGTTTTGCGTCAGCGCAGCCGGCGCCAGATCGCGCCCGGCGAGCGTGACAAAGCCCGCGCCTTTCCACCAATAGGCCGCGTCAATCGTATGCCCGCCCATCATCATCACCGCGCGGTCTTTAGCCGAGACCGCGACGTTGCGGCTGCGCGGATCGGCCGCTTTCATATATTCGCCCAGCGTCGGCACCTTGAGGTGATAAGCCGACACCACCGGGTTCTTGGACGAGGAGGCAGGATTGCGGTCATCCTCGGCGCAGTAGATCGGCTTGGCCCCGCGCGGGCCACCCGGCTCGTACCAATTGTTGGCGATGATCCCGGTGCGCGCGGGGTGATCCCCCGTAAGCAAGGTAGAGTGTCCCGGACAGGTCTCGGTCGCGGCGTGCGACTGGTAGCCCGATGGAAACACCGCACCCCCCGTCAGCCGTGCCAGACCAAAGCGGTAATGCGGACGGTACTGCGCGAACAGATCGGCCGAATACTGATCGACTGCAATCGCTACAATCAGCTGCGGTGGGCCGCTGGGCACAGGTGCCGAGCTAAGGCGGGCTGGCTGCTCAGCGCTCGGCGCGGCGCACCCCGCCAGCACGGCTGTAACAACCAAGGCCAGGGGTACGAATAGACTGCGCATCGGGCTTCCTTGATATCCGGCGGCAATATCGCCACAGCCCTGATGGCGGCACCGCGCGGCACTTGCAAGCGCTGCGATCGGGTCGGCTGGAGTTAGTTCAAGATGCAACGCACCGTTCTGAGAATGTTGGCAATTTTCGCGACAGCATTGCTGTTCGGATTGGCGCCGGCACGTGCAGCGGCACCACATATCCAGCCGGTTTTGCTGGCCGAGTCGACCGCCGTTCCGGGCCGTCCGGTGACCCTGGCGGTGCTGATGCAACCTTCGCCCGGTTGGCACGGTTACTGGCTCAATCCGGGCGATGCCGGGCTGCCGCTGATGGTCGACTGGACCGTACCGCGCGGCACCAGCATCGCGCCGCTGCGCTTTCCGGTGCCGGGCACACTGTTTGTGGCGGGGCTGATGAACCATGTTTACGAGCACGACTACGCTGTGTTGACCGAGCTGAGCGTGCCAGCAAGTACTGCGCCGGGAACGGTGCTGACGCTAACCGGCAAGGCGCGCTGGCTGGCTTGTACCGACAAGATTTGCGTGCCCGAACAGGCCGAATTGTCACTGACGATCACCGTGAGCGGTGCCGCGCAGCATGATCCGCGGTTTGACAAGTGGCGCGCAGCACTGCCCGCTCCGCTGGGCGCTGCGGCAAAATTCGCATTCAACGGCACTACTCTGCGCGTCGCGGTGCCGCTACCGGCGGCGGTCACGCTCGATCAGCCGCATCTGTTCGTCAGCACCGAAAGCGTGGCCGACTACGCCGCACCACAACGGTTTTCGCGGACGGGCGATACGCTGATTATCGAGCTGCAGCGGAGCAAGTTCGATCCCCTTAGCCCCCCCGCATTGGCCGCAGTACTCCGGCTCAATTTGGCGGGCGACGGGGTGGAAATCGCCGCAACGCCGGGCCCGGTACCAACTGGAGGACAACCACTCGAAGCCATCCCGCCCGCCGCGGGTCTGGCAGCACTGCTGATGTCGGCGCTGCTTGGCGGACTGCTGCTCAACATTATGCCCTGCGTGTTCCCGATCCTCAGCCTCAAGGCGCTGAGCCTGGCCCGCGCGGGCGAGAGCGAGGTGCAGGCGCGGCGCGAGGGGCTGGCTTATACCGCCGGGGTGGTGCTCGCGTGTCTCGCCCTCGGCGCACTGCTATTGGCCTTGCGTGCGGGCGGCGAGCAGGTCGGCTGGGCGTTCCAATTGCAAGAGCCGCTGGTGGTCGCGGGCTTGCTACTGCTCGCGGTGACGATCACCGCCAATTTGGCCGGATTATTCGAATTTTCGGTACCTGGGTTCGCTGGCGATGGGTCACCGCAAGGCGCGTTTGCCACCGGGCTGCTCGCCGCGTTCGCCGCGACGCCGTGCACCGGGCCATTTATGGCCGCCGCAATGGGCGCAGCTTTGCTGTTGCCCGTGGGCTGGGCACTGCTGCTGTTCGCCACGCTCGGGTTAGGGCTCGCGCTGCCATTCCTGCTGCTGGCTTATGTCCCAGCGCTGCGCCGCCTGCTGCCCCGCCCCGGCGCGTGGATGGTGTGGTTCCGCAAGGTTATGGCGGTGCCAATGGGGCTTACCGCGCTGGCGCTGCTGTGGCTGGCGAGCCGGGTTGGTGGATCAAAGTTCTTTTTAGTTTTGGCCCTTATGGCATTTCTGCTGGTCGTTGTGCTTTCGATCGCAGGTGGCGCTCAGCGATCAGGCAAGTCAGCCACCTCGCGTGCTGTAATTGGCGGCCTTGCAATTATCGCTCTTAGTTTCGTCGGGTTTTTACCGAGGTCAGTCGCAGAACCAACAACCGCACAGGGCAGCCTGCTCCCGACAAAGCCGTTCAGCGAAACCGCGCTTGCCTCAGCTCGCGCCAGAGGTAAGCCGGTGTTCCTCTATTTCACCGCTGACTGGTGCCTGACCTGCAAGGTCAACGAGGCCGCCGCGATCGAGCGCGAGGACACCCGCGCCGCCTTTGCCAAGGCCGGAGTGGTGGCGCTGCGCGGCGACTGGACCCGGCGCGATCCAGCGATCAGCCGGTTCCTTAGTGCGCAAGGTGCCGCCGGGGTGCCGCTGTACATGTGGTATCCGGCGGG
>JAYTIS010000283.1:0-2947 GCA_043731725.1 Novosphingobium sp. | reverse complement strand
CCTGAAGGAAAACCCCGCTGACGGGATCAGGGCCTGTTCCGGGCCAATGTCATCGAAGCCCTGCTCCAGCACCGCTTTCAGCTCGGCCCCGGTCAGGCTTTGCGTGATCAGCGTGTTGCCGAACGGCTCGACCGCATAAATATCCGCGAACTTGACCGCGCCGTCGCTCGCCGGGACCAGCGGAGCGCGCACCCCAAACGGGTTCATAAAGGCGATCTGCGCCCCCGCAGTTCGGGTGGCGGCAAGCTGCGAATCAGCGATCAGCGCCGCCAGAGTGCGGCCGCTGGCCGACCCGGCCAGATGTCCGGCGGGACGTTGGGCAAAACCCTTTGCCGCATCGACATAGGTCTGGATGTAGCTCGCCACATCGGCACGCGGGGCAAACTGCGGATAAAGCGCCGTGTTGGTAATCGGTCCGCGCCCGCCGGTGTAAGGCAGGCTTTGCACAATCACATTTCGTGCGCGCTTGGTAACTACCTGATGAATAGCTGGATCTATCTCAAGCGTGATGTCGGTCACTTCTTCGCCGTAAACCCCGGCGCTGGTCAGCAGCAGCGGATGCGCCGGGTTAAGCTCGCCGTAGTTGCAGATATAAGCCTTGTGCGTGTGGCCTGAGATCACCAGGTCAACCCTCGGGTCGAGCGCATCGAGAATCGGGCGAATCTCGCCAGTGAACCCGGAACAGGCATTGGGATTGTTGGGAATGTCCTGACTTCCGCCCTGGTGGATCAGCACCACGATCGCATCGGCACCTTGGGCCTTAAGCAGCGGAACCAGCGCATTGATCGTCGCCGCCTCGCCCGCAAATCGCAGACCCTTAATGCCCTCGGGCGACACCAAATCGACGGTACCCTGCAAAGTAAGCCCGATAATTCCGATCCGGACCTTGGCCTTGCCGGTGCCAAAAGTGCGCAGGGCATAGGCCGGGAACAGCGTCTTGCCGGTCTCCGTCAGAGTGCTGGCGGCAAGGAACTGAAAGCGCGCGCCGCCGAACTGCTCCAGCTGGCACGGCTTGCGCTTGGTCAGTTGCGCACAGCCGCCGCGCTGCATCCGCAGCAGTTCACCCCGCCCGCGATCGAATTCGTGATTGCCGACCGCGTTATAATCGAGCCCGATCCGGTTGGCGACGCCGATCGCTGGTTCGTCGAGATAGATCGAAGAGGCGAGTTGCGAAGCGCTGATCAGATCGCCCGCCGACACGGTCAGGTGATTGGGATATTGCGCGCGGATACCGTCCACCGCACTGGCCAGCCAGGCCGCGCCTCCGGCCGGGACCTGCACTGTCCCGCCCTTGCCATCGGGCGCCAAAACCGACTGGCGCGGCGGCTCGATGCTGCCGTGAAAGTCATTGATCGCCACGATCCCCACGGTCACCGGCTGAGCGGTGGCAACCGTTCGGACGCCGCCCGGGGCCATGCATGCCGCCAACAGCGGGAGCAGACTGGCGGGCAGCAGATGAACGAATCGCGGATCGCGTGGAGCAAGGTTGGTCATGCCCCATTCCTAACCGAACCGGACGGCGCGGCAAGTTGACGCGTATTAATATCGCAATACAGTTTCTTGAAAATGTCGCGGAACCGTTATATATAGCGAATGACACACTGGTTCTTGCGGAGCTTTCGAATATGGCACGTCCTCAAACCGATCTCGATGGCGGCCGCGAAGCGCTGCTTGAACTCATGGTCGCCCTCATCGAAGAGCGCGGCACCAGCGCGTTCACGATGACCGAACTGGCCGCTCGTGCCAACATGTCGACCGCCAACCTCTATCGCTACTTTGCGAGCAAAGAGGCACTGATCGAGGCCGTGGCCGAGCACTGGTTCCAGCCCAAAGTCGAGATCATGGAGGAGGTCGTGGCCAGCGATCTTGCGCCGCGCCGCAAGATGTACGAATTTTACGCTCGTCGGTTCGCCCGGATGAAGTCTGAATGGGAGCGCGACCCGGTGGCTTTTGCCAATTATGTCGAGTTGGGCAAGGAACACTTCGAGCTGGTACGATCCTACGTTGATCTGGGGGATCACTACCTCGCGATGATCATCGGCGAAGGCATGGCCGAAGGCTATTTCGCCGGGCTGTCGATCGACGAAGCGATCAGCCTCGTCAACCAGATGACCGGGGCCTACGTCAATATCGGCGCGATGGAACTGATCATGCCCAAACTCAGCACCGACAAGCTCGCGCGGATTGTCGACGCGGTGTTCGACGGTCTGTCGGCAGCGGATCGCGGGGCAAAAGCGGTGAGCGGGTTACGCGCGGCCTAAACGTCCAAATTGGCCACGTTGAGCGCGTTTTCCTGGATGAATTCGCGGCGCGGTTCGACCACGTCGCCCATTAGCCGGGTGAAAATTTCGTCGGTCACGTCGGCATCCTCGACCTTGACCTGCAACAGCACGCGGTTGTCGGGATCGAGGGTCGTTTCCCACAGCTGTTCGGCATTCATTTCGCCCAGGCCCTTATAGCGCGCGATCGCCAGCCCCTTGCGCCCGCCCGCCAGCACGGCGCTGAGCAATTCCGAAGGCCGCGTGATCTGGTCCCCGGTCGTGATCGCCGCAGCCGCAATTTCGCCCGCACCATCGCCTTCGCCAGGGTCAGTCTCAGGCACTTCTTCGGCCGCGCTGCTGGTTCGCACCAGCCGCACCGGCGAAACATAAACCTCGACATTTTCCACCGCCAGCCGCGCCAGTTTGCGCGCCTCGGCGCTGATCAGGAAGCTGGCTTCGATCGGATGCGCGTCGGTTACCCCGCGCCATATCCGCTTGACCATGACCGCGCCTTCATCGGTCAGTTCGGTGCTCCAGCGCGCCTCGCGGTCGCCCAAATCGAGCCAGCTGACTGCTTTGGCCAAGGCTGCCTGCCGACCCGCGCGGTCGATCTCAGGCTCGAACACGCCGGCCATGGCCAAGGCTTCGATTACCGCGGGATCATAACGGCGCGGCACAAAGCCCAT
>JAYTIS010000282.1:0-2056 GCA_043731725.1 Novosphingobium sp. | reverse complement strand
GCCCGGACAAAGCCCTGCAGCAGCATGTCGGTGCTGCGGCTTTGCCAGCCGGGATAATCGGGCGCCTGGATTTGCCCGAGCGCGGGGCGCGGCAGACTGCCCGGCCCGGTCGGCTGGAACAGCCCGTTGTTTTTGAGATCGCCATAGATCACGCTGGCCAAGCTGAACCCCAGAGCCGCAGTTCCGCCCGCGCTGGTTTGCGTGGGCACATCGGCGTTGGTGGCAAAGGCGGGAATGGCGATTGACTGGTTCTGCCATTCGCCTTCGCCGCTGACCGTGCCGGTCAGCACCTGATCCTCGCCGGGCGGAGTGGCAGTGCTTTGTGGCGCAGGCGCAGTCTGCGCCATCAGTGCCACCGGCCAGCCAGCGAGCAATGCAGCGATTAGGATCGGAGTGAGCTTCATTGGTTGATCTTCCAGTCAAAGGTAAAGCGCAGCCGCCGCCAAGCGACGTAGTATTGCGGCGGAAGCGTGAACGGGGCCGCAGTGCGCACTGCCTTGAGCGCCTGCTCCTTGTGCCGATCGGCCTGCGCACGATTAGTGTCGGTGACGCCACTTTGCGAGATCATACGCGGTGCGCCAGCCAGCGTTCCATCGGCCGCCAGATCCCATTCGACCGTCGTCGCCAGCTTGTCGACATCGAGCCCGCTCGGTCCGTGCCATTTTGGTTTGAGCTGGCGCGCGACTGCCCCCGCCAGCGAACTGCGCACCGCGCCGGTGATTGGGGCAGACTGTGTCTGCGCGGTGCCGCCGGGCATGGCTTGCGGAAGGCCGGAATTGAACGCGGCGTCGAATGCTGCGGCACCCGGTTTACCAGGCAAGACGGGTTTTTGTTGCGGATTTGGCGATGCGGACTTGGTCGCTGGTGTGGGCACCGGTCGCTGAGCAATCGGCTCGGGTTTGGCCATCGCTTGGGGCCGCGGCGGCGGCACTTCGCCCAGCACCGGGCCGGTATCTGGCGCAGGCGCAGCCTGCGCCGGGGCAGCGGAAGTCAGCCCAACATCATCGCTAATCGTCACCATCATCCGATCAGGCGGGGGCAGCGGGGCTGGCGCGCGCTGCCACACCAGCCAACCGAGCAGCGCAGCATGGCCCACCAGCGCAAGTGCCAGTCCCAGCGATTCGTCGCGGCGGAGCGCGGTGGTGGTCATTGGTAAGGGCTACGGTGCGCTGACTGAATGGTCAGTGACCAGCGAAATTGCAGTGAATCCGGCGTGACTGAGCTCGCCCATCACCCCCATCACCCGGCCATACTCAAGCGTCTTATCGGCGCGCAGTGTGACCAGCGGCAGTTTGCCATCGGCCCCGCGCTTTACCGCCGCGAGGCGTCCGCCCAGCGAACCCGGTGTGATCACCGCCTTGTCCAAATAGATCGTCCCGTCGGTAGCAATCGACAGCTCGATCTGGCTGGGGGTCTGGTCGAGCGGCTTGGCATTGCTGTCGGGCAGGTCGATCGGCACCCCGGCGCTCATCAGCGGGGCGGTGACCATGAAGATGATCAGCAGCACCAGCATCACGTCGACCAGCGGGGTGACGTTGATCTCCGCCATCGGCGCGCGGCCCCGGCGGGATCGGCGGGATCGTCCGATCATCGCCACTTACTCCGCCTCCAGCTCGCGGCTGAGGCTGGCGTGGAAGCGGTCGGCAAAGCGTTGCAGGCGGGCCTCAAGTTGGTCGACCCGGTGCGCGAAGCGGTTGTAGGCAATCACCGCCGGGATTGCCGCGAACAAGCCGATCGCGGTGGCGAACAGCGCCTCGGAAATTCCCGGGGCGACCACCGCCAGCGACGAATTCTGCTGCTGGCCGATCTGGAAGAATGAATTCATGATCCCCCAAACCGTGCCGAACAGGCCGACAAACGGCGCGACCGCACCAACCGTGGCGAGGAAATTGAGCCGCTCGGCGAGTTTCTCGGCCTCCTGCGCAATCGCGCTGTCCATCGCGGCGGCGAGCCGTTGGCGGGTGCCCTCCAAAGACATGGCGCGGTCAAAGCTTTTTGCACCGGTCGAACGGCGCCATTCGGCCAGACCCGCAGCGGCGACCCGCGCCGAGGGAAC
>JAYTIS010000281.1:0-2090 GCA_043731725.1 Novosphingobium sp. | reverse complement strand
ACACAAAAGTCGCGAAGCGGCATTACTTTGTGCGGTCTGGGCCCCGGCCTTCGCCGGGGTGACGGGCTATTAAACGGTTTCCACGGTCACCCGGTCATTAGTGAAGACGCAGACCTCGGCCGCCACCGCCATCGCGCGGCGGGCGATCTTCTCGGGGTCGGTCTCGTATTCGACCAGTGCCTTGGCGGCGGACAGCGCATAGTTACCGCCCGAGCCAATCGCAGCGATGCCTTCTTCAGGCTCGAGCACGTCGCCGTTGCCGGTCAGGATCAGCAGCACGTCCTTGTCGGCTACGATCATCAGCGCCTCAAGATTGCGCAAATACTTATCGGTACGCCAGTCTTTGGCCAGCTCGACCGCGGCGCGCATCAATTGCCCGCGATGCTGCTCGAGCTTTTTCTCCAGCCGTTCGAACAGCGTGAAGGCATCGGCGGTCGCCCCGGCGAACCCGGCAATCACGCTGCCATCGCCAATCCGGCGGACTTTTTTGGCGTTGGGCTTCATCACGGTGTTGCCCATCGACACTTGGCCATCGCCCGCGATTACGGTCTTGCCGCCTTGCTTCACGCCGATGATGGTGGTGCCGTGCCACTGAACCCAATTCGATCCGGGCCCGTGGCTGTCGTTTGAAGTGCTCATGTCCCGCAATATGGCGACTGCTGCGCGGGGTTCAAGTTAGCTGCCGTTAGGCCCGCCGGGACCAGCGCCTTTGCCCTGCCCGCCAGCGCCGACCTGGCCGATATTGCCGAACAGGTCTTCGAGGAAGCCACGATTGCGGCCCAGCGTCGGAGTCTTGTCGCCATCGGGATCGATCCGAGCAACTTTTTCCATCCCGGTGCGCTCAACTGCGGTGACGTTACCCTTGTCGTCGAAGATGATGTGAATCAGCAGATTTTCTTTCGCACGCGGCGCGCTGAACGCTGACTGCCGGGTGTTGGTCGAGACATAGTACCAGTCCTGCCGTCCGAACTGGCTGACAAAGCTGGGCCGGCCAAGCACCTTTTCAACCGAGGTGCGATTGTCGACCCCGGCCTGGACCGAATCAAGCAGCGCGGCGTCAACCAGATAACCACGGTGATCCTTGATCGACGAACAGCCGCTCAGCCCCATGGCGAGCGTCGCTCCGGCCAGCAAAAGTCCAGTAACTCGCCCAGTAACTCGCCCAGTGGCAAACATCGTAATATCGCTCCGTCGGCGCGCCCGGCATTGAAGGACGCGCCCATGTGATCTATCGCGGGCCAGCCTTAGGCTGCCTTACCGCGCTGCGCAATAAGGCCGCTTGGGGTGCCCGCGTTTAACGCCAACTGAATGAAAGGCCGCGCGCACTATGGCGCTGTTTGACCGCCTGCTGGGGCGCAAGCTCGACGAGACCAACCTGCGCCCGCTGTGGCACCGCGTGGTAGAAATCGCGCGCGAGCCGCAATGGTATGCCACTGGCGGGATCGCCGACAGCGTGCCCGGCCGGTTCGACGCGATCACGATCGTGCTGTGCCTGGTGCTGCTGCGGATGGAAGCGAGTGAACCGGTGCGTGGGCATACAGCGCGGCTGACCGAACTGTTCGTGGCTGACATGGACGGCCAGCTGCGCCAAAGCGGCGTCGGCGATGTGGTGATGGGCAAGCACATGGGCCGCTTGATGAGCGCGCTGGGCGGCCGGATCGACGCCTTCCGCGCCGCCCTAGCTGAGCCGGACGACGCGGCGCTGGCCGCAGCGGTAGAGCGCAACGTTACCTTGATCGAGGGCGCCGACACTGCCGCGGTGGCGCGCGCGATGCGGGCGCTTGCTGCGACGCTGGCGCAAACTGACGACGGTGCGCTGCTCGCCGGGACGATTGCCCGGTGAACGAGCTGACCCGGATGATCGACGCGCGCCAGTTGCCGCCCGAGCCGATCGAGGTCAGGGCGAGCACCGAGGAATGCGCCGCGCTCGCCCAGCGCTTCGGTCTGGTCAGGGTAAAGCATCTGAGCGCGCGGATCACCTTGACCCGTGACGGGCCGGCCGTGCGTGCGGCCGGTCAACTCAACGCCGATATCGTGCAAAGCTGTGCGATTTCAGCCGAGGACCTGCCGGTACGGATCCATGAGCCGGT
>JAYTIS010000280.1:0-5787 GCA_043731725.1 Novosphingobium sp. | reverse complement strand
ATTCCACACTGGATGTCAAGCGTAGCGCGATCAGCCCAGGGTTAAGAACGTCACCCGCCGACCGGTTTGGTGGGGCTGCGAACACGCTGGCCGAAGCGGGATTCGAGCGAATTGTAATCAAACTGTAGCGCCGACTGGCAAACGCTGCCACGCAATGTCAAAAGTAAGACCCAGTACGGGGTTTCAGCGTAAGCTCGCACAGAAGGATTCTACAACAGATGGCACGGTTCAATTTCGTCAAGATTGTGGTTCGCGACATCACGGCGATAGAGCGATTTTACACTGAGGGCTTGGGCTTCACAGTGCAGGACCGGATTAATAGCAAAGACTTTGAAGAGGTGATGCTCGCGCAGAAAGCCGGCGCCTTCACGCTGGTCCTATATCACCACACCGACAAGCGCGCCCTCGAACAAGGCAATGCTTGGGGTCCGCTGGGCTTTATCGTGCGCGATTGCGCAGCCACCCACGCCGCCTTGATAGCCGCGGGTGCAAGCGAAGCGCGCGCACCTGCCACATTCGGCGCCATGACGGTCTCGTTCGTGAGCGACCCCGAAGGCCACCAGATCGAACTGCTGCAACTGCCTGCCACTGCCTGAGCAGCAAAATTACCCTGCCCGGTGCGCGAGGGTTTTCTGATCGCACAAACATAAAGGGCCGCCCTTGCGGACGGCCCTTTATGGGTTGCGGAGGGGCGTTTGGCTTATCCCAGCAGCTCTTGCTCGAGCTTCTTGGCCATTTCCTCGATATTCTCGGGCGGCCAGCCGGGGATGTCCATGCCGAGGCGCAGGCCCATGCTGGACAGCACTTCCTTAATCTCGTTAAGCGACTTGCGGCCGAAGTTTGGCGTGCGCAGCATCTCGGCTTCAGTCTTTTGGACCAGATCGCCGATGTAGATGATGTTGTCGTTCTTGAGGCAATTGGCACTGCGGACTGATAGTTCGAGCTCGTCGACCTTCTTGAGCAGGTAGCGGTTCAGCTGGTTGGTATCACCCTCGTCGGTGGTCGGTGCGGCCATGCCGATCATCGGCGAACCGCCCACCGGCATCACATCTTCGAAGTGCACGAACAGCGACAGCTGGTCTTGCAGGATCCGCGCGGCATAGGCGACGGCATCTTCGGGGGTGACGGTGCCGTCGGTTTCGATCGTCAAGCTAAGCTTGTCGTAATCGAGCTCCTGCCCGATCCGGGCATTGTCGACCTTGTAGCTAACTTGGCGCACCGGCGAATAAAGCGAATCAACCGGGATCAGGCCGATGGGGGCGTCAATCGGACGATTGCCGACGGCAGGAACATAGCCCTTGCCGCTATCAGCGGTCAGTTCCATGTTGAGGTTTGCGCCTTCATCGAGATGACAGATCACCAGATCCTTATTCATCACCTCGATATCGCCCGACACCGCAATGTCACCCGCAGTGACTTCGCCCGGCCCGGTAGCCGACAGCTGCAGCCGCTTAGGGCCTTCGCCTTGCATGCGTAGTGCGATCTGCTTCACGTTAAGCACGATGTCGGTCACGTCTTCGCGCACCCCGGCCAAGCTGGAAAATTCGTGGAGCACGTTTTCCATCTTGATCGAAGTAATCGCCGCACCTTGTAGCGACGAGAGTAGCACCCGGCGCAGCGCATTGCCCAGCGTCAGACCGAAGCCCCGCTCCAGCGGCTCGGCGACGAAGGTAGCGCGGCGCTTGGCGTCGTTGCCGGACTTAACCTCAAGCGTGTTGGGCTTCTTAAGTTCCTGCCAGTTTTTGATATTGACGGTCATGGACTTCCCCTTGGGGTTTGTTCTGGCGGGAGCGGCCGTGGTTCGCGGGAGGAAAACCGGTGGCCGATCCAAAACTGCGGCGGGTTAATCCGCCGCGAACGAGTGATCAGACGCGGCGGCGTTTCGAAGGCCGGACCCCGTTGTGCGGGATCGGAGTAACGTCGCGGATCGAGGTGATTGTGAAACCGACCGCGGCCAAGGCACGCAGCGCGCTTTCGCGGCCCGAACCGGGGCCCTTCACTTCGACTTCGAGGGTGCGAACGCCGTGTTCGGCGGCCTTCTTGCCCGCGTCATCCGCGGCGACCTGCGCGGCGTATGGCGTCGACTTGCGGCTGCCTTTGAACCCCATCGTGCCGGCGCTGGACCAGCTGATCGCGTTGCCTTGGGCGTCGGTGATAGTGATCATAGTATTGTTAAAGCTGGCATTCACATGTGCGATGCCGCTCGAGATATTCTTGCGCTCCCGCTTTTTAATGCGCTGGGGTTCGCGTGCCATGGTATTAATCCTGTCAAATAAGCAAAGGGACGGCGGTGGGTCTCAATGAAGGGCCGTCCGCTTACTTTTTCTTGCCGGCAATCGCCTTGGCCTTACCCTTGCGGGTGCGGGCATTGGTGTGCGTACGCTGACCGCGGACCGGTAGGCCCTTGCGATGACGCAGACCCCGATAGCATGCCAGATCCATCAAACGCTTGATGTTCATCGAAGTGTCGCGGCGAAGATCACCTTCGACCATGTGTTCGGCGTCGATCGTTTCGCGGATGTGCAGGACTTCCTGATCGGATAGGTCCGAGACGCGCTTAGCGGGGTCGATCCCCACCTTGTCTGCAATCTGACGGGCCTTGAATGCACCGATGCCATGAATGTAAGTCAGCGCAATAATTACGCGCTTGTTAGTAGGGATGTTCACCCCAGAAATTCGAGCCACTTAATTCTCCATGCTCCACAGGTAACAGCGGGTCCCCGCGGCTCCTATCTCAACGCTTCAACTGCGAAAAACGGCGAAAAACCCGGCAGGCGAGCATTGCGCCCTATGCCTTCCGGATTGACCCCGCAGTTCGGTTGAGCGGCGCGCTTAGGGCGATTCGAAAGGCATGTCAACGCCCGCCAAGCGCAGAGTAAACCTCGCGCCGCTTCGAGGCGGCGGCGATTGCATGTCGGCTGTATTCCTACCGCGAGCGTGACAAATGTCAAAGCCTGCCACACATGATCGGTCGCGGCCGCAGCCGCGACTAGGATGCGATGATACGTTCGATCGCCGCAGTCACATGGTCGATGTCGGCCATCCCGTCGACCCGGCTGACAATCCCGCGCGTGTCGTAGATCGGCAGGATCGGTGCGGTCTTGGCGCGGTATTCGGTCATGCGGGTGCGGACCGTGTCTTCATTGTCATCGGGCCGGCGCTTGAACTCATGCCCGCCGCACTTGTCGCAGGTGCCTGCGACCTTGGGCTGCTCGTACTTGTCGTGATAACCCTTGCCACAAGTCGCGCAGGTATAGCGCCCGCAAATCCGCTCAACCAGAGAATCTTCGTTAACCTCAAGCTCGATCACATGGTCCAACGTCCGTTTGCGCGAGCCGAGGATTACATCGAGCGAGGTCGCCTGGGCGGCGGTACGCGGGTAGCCATCGAAGATCGCGCCCTGCCTTGGGGTGAGTGCATCGAGCTCTTCGCCGATCAACGCTGAGACGATTTCGTCCGAGACCAATTCGCCGCGCTCCATCACCGCTTTGGCTGCAAGCCCAACCGGGGTGCCAGCCTTGACCGCAGCGCGCAGCATGTCGCCGGTTGAGAGCTGGCGCATGCCGTGCGCATCGACCAGCCGCTGGGCCTGGGTCCCCTTGCCCGCCCCCGGCGGTCCTAGCAGGATGATATCCACTTCCACTCCCCCAGGTAGCCGTTAGCGCATGCGGCCCTTGAGTTTGGCCTTCTTGATCAGATCGCCGTACTGGTGCGCGAGCAGGTGCGATTGGATTTGCGTGATCGTATCGACCGTGACATTGACCACGATCAGCCAGCTGGTGCCCCCGGCAAAGAAGAACCGCAACCCAGTCTGCTCCATCACGATTTCGGGAACTATGCAGACGATGGTGATATACAGCGCTCCGATCACGGTGATGCGGGTCAGCACGTAATCGAGATATGTCGCGGTGTTCTTGCCCGGACGGATACCCGGGATAAATCCGCCGTTGCGTTTCAGATTTTCCGACGTCTCTTCGGGATTGAACACTACAGCGGTGTAGAAGAAACTGAAGAAGATGATCAGCGCGGCATAGAGGATCATGTAAACCGGCTTGCCGTGCCCAAGATACTGGTTGAGCCCGATTATGAACGCGCCGACTTGGGAATCAGCGGTCAACGAACTGCTGGCGAACTGGCTGATGGTCAACGGCAATAACAACAGCGAGCTGGCAAAGATTGGCGGGATCACGCCGGCGGTGTTGATCTTCAACGGCAGGTGACTGCGATCTGCCTGCATCATGCCGTTCTGGCTGGCGCGCTTAGGATACTGGATCAGCAGCCGCCGGGTCGCGCGCTCCATGAAACAGATACCCAGGATCATCGCCACGACCATGCCGACCATCACCGCAACGGTCAGCCCGCCAATCGCGCCAGTGCCGTACTGGGTGAACATGTTTCCAAAGAACATCGGCATCTGCGCGACGATCCCGGCCATGATGATCAGCGAGGTACCGTTGCCGATCCCGCGGCTGGTGATCTGCTCACCCAGCCACAACAGGAACATTGTGCCCCCGACCAGCGAGATCAGCCCGGCACCGTAAAACAGCAGGCCCGGATCGATCGCAAAACCCTGGACATCGGCGTTGCGCAATGCGGCATAGCCTTGAAGAAGACTCAGGAACACCGCGCCATAACGGCTGTATTGGTTAAGCTTGCGTCGACCGCTTTCGCCTTCTTTTTTGAGGCTGGCGAGCGATGGGTGCAGCGAGGCGGCCAGCTGCACCACGATCGAGGCGGTGATGTAAGGCATCACCCCCAACGAGATCAGACTGTAATTGGCTAGCGCACCGCCTGAGAACATGTTGAAGAAATCGAGGATGCCGCCCGAATTGCGCTCCATAAAGGCTTTGAGCGCAATCGGGTTGATCCCGGGCAGCGGCACGAAGCTTAGAAAACGGAAGATAATTAGCGCACCGATGGTGAACCAGATCCGCTTCTTCAGCTCGGTCGCTTTGGAAAAGTTGGCGAGGCTGAGAGTGCTCGCGATATTGTCCGCGCGTGATGCCATCGGGATGTCTTGCCTTGCTGTCGGTCCGCCCCGGACCGCTCCTCAGCCCCATATAGGCACGAAGCGGCGAAGTCGAACCCCCCAAAACCACGCAATCCCCATCCCGGCTAGTGCCAGGAGGGGAACGCGCGGAAAAGCGTTACTTTGCGACCTTGGCGGCCTTGGCAGTCTTATTGACTTCGCGGCGAGCCGTCTTCTTCTCGTGCTCGGTGCTCTTCACGGCAGGCAAGTCCACCGCGCCGCCGGCCTTTTCAACCGCTGCCTTTGCTCCAGCTGAAACGCCGTCGACCAGGAATTTGACCTTTGCGGTCAGCTCACCTTTGCCGAGCAGGCGTACACCGTCTTTGCCGCCGCGCGCCAGGCCAGCGGCCTTGAGCGCCGTGTGATCAATCACGGTCTTGATGTCGAGCTTACCGGCGTCAATCGCCTGCTGGATCAGGCCCAGGTTCACTTCGGCAAAATCCTTGGCGAACTTGTTATTGAAGCCGCGCTTCGGGATCCGCATGTGCAGCGGCATCTGGCCGCCTTCAAATCCGTTGATGCTGACGCCGGACCGCGCCTTGGCCCCCTTTTGACCGCGCCCGGCGGTTTTTCCCTTGCCGGAGCCGATGCCGCGTCCGACGCGCATGCGGGACTTGCGGGAACCCTGGTTGTCACGAATTTCGGTAAGTTTCATGTGTTGCACTCGCTTTCGCTTTAGTCGCGCTGATGGAGGCGCGCGCATAGGCGAACGCATTGCCGCTGTCACCCCCCATTGTGCGCCCCGTAGTTCGTCCCTT
>JAYTIS010000279.1:0-2252 GCA_043731725.1 Novosphingobium sp. | reverse complement strand
TCAGATGAGCGACCACAAGGGCGCAGTTCTGCTTTTCGATGCCCTGCCACGCGCCAAGGAACTGCTGGGCGACAAGGGCTATGACAGCGACTGGTTCCGCGCCGCGCTGACCGCGCGCGGCATCACCCCCTGCATCCCGCCGAAATCCAACCGCAAGGTCCAATATCACTACGACAAGGCGGTCTACAAAAAGCGCCACCTGGTCGAAAACCTGTTCGCCAAACTGAAGGACTGGCGGCGCATCCACACCCGCTATGATCGCTGCGCCCACACCTTCATGTCCGCTATCGCAATAGCAGCCACAGTCATCTTCTGGTTGTGATCAATGAGTCCTGACCCTGGTACCGTGCGGTACCTGACAAGTCCGCCAATCTCTGGCGCGCTTGGCGGGTCTTACCGAGCGAAGCAACAATTTGCCTTGGCTCGCCTGCCGCATTAGCCCGCCTGCCATGCCCCGCCTGATCCTGTTCAACAAACCCTACGGCGTGCTGTGCCAGTTCAGCGACGATGGCTCGGGCAAGCCGACGCTCGCGCAGTACGTCAAGGTGCCGGGGGTCTATCCTGCCGGGCGGCTCGATACCGATAGCGAAGGGCTGTTGCTGCTGACCGATGACGGCAAGCTGCAGGCGCGGATTGCCGATCCCAAGTTCAAGCTGGCCAAGACCTATCTGGCGCAGGTTGAGGGTGTGCCGGATGAGGCGGCGCTGGAGGCGTTGCGGCGCGGGGTGCGGCTCAAGGACGGGCTGACCCGCCCGGCCGAAGCCGAAGCGATTCCCCCGCCCCCGCTCTGGCCGCGCGAGCCGCCGATCCGGGTACGGCAATCAATCCCCGACAGCTGGATCAAACTCACCCTGCGCGAGGGCAAGAACCGCCAGGTCCGGCGGATGACTGCGGCGGTCGGCTATCCGACCTTGCGGCTGGTGCGGTGGGGTATCGGGGATTGGTCGGTTGAGGGGCTTGAGCCGGGAGAGTGGCGCGAGGTGGTGGTCCCCTGATCCTCTCCATTTTTGCCGAAGGGCACAAATGGGGAGGTGGATCGCCGCAGGCGAGACGGAGGGGTCTCGACGCTTGCCCAAATACCCCTCCGTCAGCCGCTTCGCGGCTGCCACCTCCCCATTTGGCTACGCAAAATGGAGAGGATCAAGAGGCCGAGTACGGTGTCGCTTCCCCTGCAAACGCCCCGAACAGCGGGTTCCATTCGGTTACGGTCAGGTCTTCGATCAGGCCTTCGATCGCGAACGGATCGGCGGCGATCAGGACGTCGAGTTCGGCGCGGGTCTCGACCGTGAACAGCAGTAACCCCGCGCGCAGTGCACCGCCAACCACCGGACCCGAGGCGCGCAACTTGCCCGCCGCGATCAGCCCGTTCAGATACTCGACATGCGGCATCACATGCTCGCCCCAACCGGGCCCATCGGGATGGCTCATGGTCACGACAAAGAATTTCACGCTGCGTCCCCCCGCACAAACAAACTCGCCAGCTCGACATGGGTCGACCAGCGGAACTGGCCGACCGGGCGCAATTCCTTGAGGCGGTAACCGGCCTCGACCAAAGTTTTGGCATCCTTCGCCCAGCTTGAAGGGTTGCAGCTGATGTAGACCACCTTGGGCACTGCACTGTCCGCCAGCCGCTCGACCTGGTCGCGCGCGCCGGCGCGGGGGGGATCGAGCACCACGGCGTCGAAGCGGTCGAGCTCCTCGGCCAGCAACGGACTGCGGAACAGGACGCGGTGCAGCGAATGGATCGGCAATTGCGCGCGTCCGGCAGCGCTTTTGCAGGCCTGATGGGCATCGTGCGCGGCTTCGACTGCGAGGACTTTGCTGCCCTGCCCGGCCAGCGCGAAGGCGAAAGTGCCCAGCCCCGAAAACAGATCGGCGACGCTGCCCGCGCCCGCCAGCCATTCGGTTACCGCACCGACCAACGCCTGCTCGCCGTCGAGCGTGGCTTGCAGAAAGCTCCCCGGCGGGAACGGGACCGATACGCCAGACAGCGAGACGGTCACCGGTTCGGGCTCCCACAGCGCCTCAGGGCCATAACCCTGATCGAGCACCAGCCGCGCCAGGCCGTGGTCGCGGGCAAAATCGAGCAAGGCTTCGGTCGCGGGAAGGCCTTCGATGGTCAGGCCTTTGATCGAAACATCGATCCCTTGTTCGGTCATGGCCAGATCGAGATCAGCGGCCAGCTTGGCATGGGCATGGCGGCCCTTGCCCTGCCCCTTGCCGGTGCCAACCGCGATCAGCAGTTTGCGCAG
>JAYTIS010000278.1:0-5084 GCA_043731725.1 Novosphingobium sp. | reverse complement strand
CGGTCGAGTGGCCGGGCTATCTTGGCCGCGCGCAGGAGCAGGTTGCATCGTTTGCCTCGACGGTCGCCGAGAGCGGGCAAGAAGTGCGGCTGCTGGTGCGCAATGAAGCCAATCGCGCGCGCGCAGCGGTGTTGTGCTCGGCCAAGGTGAAGCTCGAGGTGCGCCGTTATGGCGACGTATGGGTGCGCGATACCGGGCCGCTGGTAGTCCAGCGCGGCGAAGCACGGGTGGCCAAGCGGTTTGGCTTCAACGGCTGGGGCGGCAAGTATCTGATGGACGGCGATCAGGAGATCGGCGCGGAACTGGCGCGCGCTGCCGGGTTACCAATTGAGACTGCTGATTGGATATTGGAAGGCGGGGCGCTCGATACCGACGGCACCGGACTGGTCGCCACCACTGAGCAGTGCCTGCTCAACCCCAATCGTAATCCTGATCTGTCGCGCGCCGATATCGCAGCGCGGCTGGCGCGTGACCTAGGGTTCGACCGGGTGCTGTGGCTGGGTGAAGGTCTGATCAATGATCACACTGATGGCCATGTCGATAACCTCGCGCGGTTTGTCGCCCCGGGCGTGCTAGCTGTTCCGCGTGCAACCGGACCGAACGATCCCAACAAAGCGATTTATGCCGATGCCAAGGCCCGCGCCGAGGCGTTCGGGGTCACGGTGCACGAAGTTCCCTCACCCGGGCGGGTCGAAACCGATGGCCGGATCGAGCCTGCAAGTTATATGAACTTTGCCATCACCACCCGGCTGGTGGTGGTTCCGACTTTGGGTTCGCCGCACGACGCTGAGGGGGTGGCGGCGATCGCCGAATTGTTCCCCGACCGCGACGTTGTCGGAATCATGGCCGATGCGGTGCTGGCGGGCGGCGGCAGTTTCCACTGCGCGAGCCAGCAAATGCCGTTATAGGGCGGCCACTATGGCCAAAACCTTGCTCGCCTCGATCCACGACGTCGGCCCGCGTTTCGAACGCGAGGTGGACCAACTGGCCGGACTGCTCAACGGCATCCTCGGTGGGCCTAAATTCGCGATGCTGGTGGTGCCCGATCATTGGGGTTCGGCGCCGCTGGCGGAAGCGGCCGCATTCCAGCGCCGCCTGCGCGACTGGTCCGATCAGGGGGTCGAGGTGTTCGTCCACGGCTGGTTTCACAAGGACCTAGCCCAGCACTCGGGCGCGGCGGCGTTCAAGGCCAAACATATGACTGCCGGCGAAGGCGAGTTTTTGGGCCTAAGCCAGGCGGTTGCCGCTCAGCGGATGGCGGACGGTAAAGCGCTGATTGAAGATGCCATCGGACGCCCGGTGGCCGGCTTCATCGCTCCGGCTTGGCTCTATGGCGAGGGCGCGCGGGCTGCCTTGGCCGCCAGCGACTTCGCGCTGGCCGAGGATCATATGCGGGTGTGGCAGCCGGCGAGCGGGCAGGTGCTGGCCAAGGGTCCGGTGATTACCTGGGCGAGCCGCTCGCGCCCGCGGCAGTTGTCGTCGCGGTTTTTTGCGGGGCTTGCCCGCCAAGCGCTGCATGGGCAACGGGTGGTGCGCGTGGCGGTGCACCCCGGCGACGTGGCCGTACCAGCTTTGCTGAGCAGCATCGCCGCCACTTTCCAAGCCTTTGCCGCACGTCGCCCAGTGGGACGCTACGCCGATCTGCTGACACGATGAGCGCGCCGCTGCGGATTGCGATCCCGATCCACAGTTTCGAGCCCGGCGGTGTCGAACGGGTCGCACTCAACCTGGCGGCGGCTTGGCAAGCGGGCGGTGCTGAAGTCAAGGTGCTGCTCGGGCGCGACCAGGGCGCAATGCAGCAGACCGCGCCCAAGCTTGATTACGTAGTCCGGCCCGAACCGATTCCCACCGCAACGTTCGAAACGCTGTGGATGATCTGGGCGGCGTGGCGCTGGCTGCGACACAACCGGGTCGATGTGCTGTTCGCCGCTGGCAACACCTATGCGATTGTCGGGATCGCGCTGAAACTGTTGCTGGGTGCGCGTTGTCCGCCGATTGTCATCAAGATCAGCAACGATCTCACGCGGCGCGATCTGCCCGCTCCGGCGCGTTGGTCTTATCGCGTCTGGTTGCGGGTGCAGGGGCGCTGGATCGACCATTTTGTCGGCATGGCCACGCCGATGCGGGTTGAAATTGCTGAGGCCATGAGGGTGAGCGATCAACGGATTTCGATCATCGAAGATCCAGCGCTGGAGGAAGCGCAGTTTGCCGCGCTGGCGGCGATCACGCGCAGTCCCGCACTGCCGCGCGCACCTTCCTATGTCGCGGTCGGACGGCTCACGGGCCAAAAGAACTTTGCCGTGCTGCTGCGCGCCTTTGCCCGGCTGACCGATCCCGCCGCTCGGCTGGTGATCGTGGGTGAGGGTGGCGAGCGTGCCAAGCTCGAGCGGCTGGCTGAACAGCTCGGGATTACCAAACGGCTGGAACTGCCCGGGCACTGTGACCCGCTGCCGCAACTGGCCGCCGCCGCGGCCTTCGTGCTTTCGTCCGATTACGAAGGCGTGCCGGCGGTGGTGATCGAGGCGTTGGCGGCGGGTCTGCCGGTGGCCGGGACGCATTGCAGCGTGTCGATGCAGGCCCTGACCGGGCATGGCGCGTTCGGACTATTGGTGCCGCCGCGCACTGAAGCCGCGCTGGCTAATGCAATGCTGCGGGTGTTGACCATGCCATTCGATGCAGCGGCAGCGCGCAGTTCCACCCGAGGCTTCACGATCGAAGCGGCGGCAACGCGCTATCAGGTGCTGTTTGCGCAAGTGGCAGGACGGTGATAGCCAGCAAATTCACCTGCGGTTCAGCGATTCCGCAGCACAGCACAGGCTCATGCTGGGCCATTCTGCCATGTGGCCGCAAGGGCTTGAACGGCAGCCTGAGCGCGCGGTTAGAGCAGTGCGCGGCGTGAGCGAGGCGTCTCCGATTCCGCCTAGCAGCAACCGGCTCGCCACCTTTGCCAGCATTGCGATCTCGCTGGCACTGCTGGTCGCGGTGGCGGTGCAGTTTCGCGATCTGGACTTTGCCCGGGTCCGCGCTTTGGTGCCCACCAGCCCGGTGTTCTGGCTGGCCTTCGCGATTTATTACTTGGCCGGACCGGTCAGCGAATGGGCGGTCTACCGGCGGTTGTGGGCCATGCCAGTGGTCGGGATAGGCGCGCTACTGCGCAAGCTGGTCGCCAACGAATTGCTGCTGGGATATCTGGGTGAGGCGCAGTTCTATGCTTGGGCGCGCGCGCGGTCCCGGCTAAGCGCGGCACCATTCGGCGCGATCAAGGACATGACAATCCTGTCGGCGCTGGTTGGCAATGGCGCGACGCTGGTGATGCTGGCTTTCGCCTGGCCTTATGTATCTGCAGGTCAGTTAGGGATGGAGGGGCCCACCGCCTTCGCCTCGCTAGGCGTGGTTTTGGTGACGTCGCTTGGCATTTTGTTGTTCCGCCGCCAGCTGTTCAGCCTACCGCGGGGTGAGCTATGGTTCATCTCATATGTGCACCTGACGCGGATCGGGGTGATCCTGATCGCCTCGGCAGTGATGTGGCACGCAGTGCTGCCTGCGGTGGCGATTACGCTGTGGCTGGTCCTGGCGACATTACGGATGTTAATTTCGCGCTTGCCGCTGATGCCCAACAAGGATGTTGTCTTTGCCGGGATCACCGTGCTGTTATTGGGCAAGCAGGCTGATGTCGTGGCTCTAATGGCCATGATGGCAGTGCTGCTGTTGGCGGTACACCTGATGGTGGGAACGATTTTCGGCCTTACGGGCCTGTTTGTTGCGGAGAAAGTTACATGAGGCCAATCGTACATCCTGCGGCGCTGGCGATCGCCGTGCCACTGTTGCTGGCGGCCGGCCCTGCGTTGAAATCTTCGCCCGATCTGGGCAAAGCTGAAGGGCGCTGCCGTCCCGGTGAAGGCGGTCCGGCGCTGCTGGTTGAGGCCGTCGGCATGAAAGACCGCAGCGGTCAGATGAAGCTCGAGGTTTATCCGGCCAATGACCAGGATTTCCTGGCCGATGACAATGTTCTGATCGCGGCGGGCAAAACCTTCCGCCGGGCCGAAAGTGCCACGCCCCAGGCGGGCCCAGTCGTGCTGTGTGTGCGCATTCCAGGACCGGGGACTTATGCCGTGAGCGTGCTGCACGATCGCAATATGGATCGCCGGTTCAGCTGGAAGATCGACGGGATCGGCTTTTCTGCCAATCCGCATCTGGGCTGGTCGAAACCCAGGGCGAGCGCCTCACGGGTGATCGTCAATGGCGGCGGCGTTTCAAAGATCTCGGTGGTAATGAATTACAAGCATGGACTGGGCGTTGCGCCGCTGAAGCAAGACTAAGTGCGACTGGTCGACGTCAGCGCGTTTTACACTCCACATGGTGGGGGCGTGAAAACCTACGTCGAACAGAAATTGCTGCTTGGCCCTGAACTTGGGGCCGAGGTGGTGATCCTCGCCCCCGGCGACGAGCATGCGGTCATCGAATACGGCCCAAAAGCACGGATTGTCACAATCCCCAGCCCGCGGCTCGCGGTCGATCGAAACTATTGGTATTTCGGCGACGAGGCCGCACTGCATGCCGCGCTTGACCGGTTGGACCCCGATTTGGTCGAGGTCGGATCGCCCTGGCGCAGTCCAACATGGGTGGCGAACTGGCGGGGCAATGTGCCGCGCAGCCTAGTGATGCACGCCGATCCGATGTCGGCCTACGCCTACCGCTGGCTCGAGCCAGCTTTGGCACGACCCACAATCGATCGGTTATTTGCCCCGCTTTGGCGGCACCTGCGCCGGCTGGGCACGCAATTCGACAGCGTGATCTGCGCCAACCGCGAGCTGGCCGAGCGGCTTGCAGCGGGCGGCGTTGCGCACACCCGGCTGGAACCAATGGGGGTGGAAGAGGGCGTCTTTTCGCCCGCTAACCGCGACCCAGCTTTGCGCGCAAAGCTGCTGGCCGAGTGCGGACTGCCTGAAAGCGCTGGCCTGCTGCTGGGCATTGGGCGGCTCGGGGCGGAGAAGCGTTGGCCGATGGTGATCGAAGCGGTGCGATCGGCTAGGCGTGAGCGACCGCTGGGGCTGGTGCTGCTTGGGAGTGGCCGGCAAGAAGCC
>JAYTIS010000277.1:0-2916 GCA_043731725.1 Novosphingobium sp. | reverse complement strand
GGAGCGCGCAAATCCTTCACCACGACCGCAGCTGGACGCAGCGAACTGGCCGAACGGCAAAGCGAATACGGTGCCATCATCGCCCGGCTTCAGGGTTTGGCCGAAGAGGGCGAGCGGACCAGCGCACCGCCGCTCAAACGCGCGCTGGGCAACTTGTTTCACGCGGTGCGCGGCCGCATGGAAGCGGGCGAGTTCGACCGCGAGACGGTTCACCAGATCGCTGAGATTATGGACGAAGCGGCGCGCAAGATCGAACGTCTCTAAGCAAGCTATTGAACTGGCACGGTTTTGGTGCCGTGCCGGTTTCATGGTACCTTACCTTCCAGTGTCAAAAGACCGCGGGAGTGGGAAGTGAACGGGGTAATTAGCGCAGACAAGGTACCACTGAGTTTTTGGGTGGTGGCCGGATTTGGCGTGCTGTGGAACGGTTTTGCGTGCTTGGCCTATTATCTTTCGGCGACGCATGATGCGCAGATCATGGCCCAAAGCCCGCCTGAAATGGTTCGCGCATTGAATCAAACACCGACTTGGGCACTCGCGGCTTGGGGGTTGGCGGTTGGTGCCGCCTTTGCCGGATCGCTGCTGCTGGTGCTTCGGCGCAAATGGGCGGTTCCGGCCTTTGTCGTCTCACTCGCGGGGCTGTTGGTGCTGACCGCTTATCAAATCGCCTCGGACATGCCAATGAGCCTACTTCAGGTGGGGATGATTTGGCTGGTGGCGCTGTTTCTGCTGCGCTTCAGCAGCAGTGAAGCGGGTAAAGGCCTGCTGCGCTAAACGTTATGTGGCGTCACAGACTGGCGCTCGACCAGCCTCAAATAAGTATCGGCCACCGCCTGATTTATCTGGTCCCAGCTAAACGCCCGGCTGCGCAATTCGCCGGCCTCCCCGTGACGGATCCGTAGCTGCGGATCGAGCGCATAAGCGCTTAGCGCCGCCGCATATTCGGCCACCGCGCCCGGCGCAATCAGTCGGCCCGATTGGCCATCGTCGATCAGATTTTCGCTTCCCGTGGCTGCGGCTGCCAGCACAGGTACGCCGCAGGCCATCGCTTCGAGCGTAACGTTGCCGAACGCCTCGGTTTCCGAGGGGAAGAACATCGTATCCATCGAAGCGACCGCTTGCCCAAGGTCTGCGCCATCGAGGAATCCGGTGAACACGGCATCGGGCAACCGCGCAGCGAACCAGTCGCGCGCCGGACCTTCGCCGACGATCAGCACGCGGTGCGGCACTCCCGCCGCCTGCAATAGGTCGATCGCGTCGCAAAACACGTCGAGGCCCTTTTCCATTACCAGTCGGCTGAGAAACCCGATCACGTAGTCGTGATCGCCCAGCCCCAGTTCACGCCGCCAAACCAGATCGCGGCGCCCCGGATTGAAAATGTCACGGTCAACTCCGCGCGACCAGATGGTAATGTCAGTGTTCATCCGGCGTTCGCGCAGCATCTGCGTCATCGATTCGCTTGGCGCGACCAAGGCGTCACAGCGCCGGTAAAAGCGCCGCTGCAGCGCCACGATCAGCGGCGCGGTCCAGCCCAATCGGTAATAGCGCATGTAGGTTTCGAAGCGAGTGTGGACCGAGGCCACCACGGGCAGACCGCGCCGCCTTGCCCAGGTCACCGCGCGGTGAGCGCTGACGTCGGGCGCGGAGACGTGCAGGACGTTGGGGTTGAACGCCTCCAAATCGCGCTTGATCCGAGCATTCACTCCCGACGACAGCCGATATTCGCTGCGCGTCGGGATCGGCACCGAAGGCAGCGAAACCAGATCGCCGACCGGTTCCATATCAGGGTGATCGACCGTTGGCGAATAGACTCGCACCTGCGCGCCTTGGCTCAGCAGATATCCTACCAGCCGGTTGAGAGCCTTGTTCGCGCCGTCCACGGTGATGTTGTAGTTGCCCGAGAACAGGGCAATGCGCAGATCGCTGGTTTGCATCGGCGTGCCCTAGCGGGGAATGCGCCGGGGGTATAGCCGCCCCCGTGGCAACTCCGGCTTAAGCCGCTTGCTTCTTGCGGCCGGCCTTCTTGCGCTCATTCGGATCGAGCAGCGCCTTGCGCAGGCGGATGCTCTTGGGGGTGACCTCAACCATTTCATCATCATCGATATAGGCGATCGCTTGCTCAAGCGTCATAATCCGCGGCGGTGTTAGGCGGATTGCATCATCCTTGCCGGTCGAGCGGAAGTTGGTCAGCTGCTTCGACTTCATCGGATTGACTTCGAGATCATCGGGCTTGGCGTTTTCGCCGATGATCATGCCCTCATAGATCTTGTCCTGCGGGCGCACGAACAGGCTGCCGCGCTCTTCGAGCATGTTGAGCGCGTAGCCGACCGCCTCGCCGGTGCCGTTGGAGATCAGCACGCCATTCTGACGGCCTTCGATCGGGCCTTTGTAAGGACCGTATTGTTCGAACAACCGGTTCATAATCCCGGTGCCGCGCGTGTCAGATAGGAACTCGCCGTGGTATCCGATCAAGCCGCGCGACGGCGCGCTAAAGGTGATCCGGGTCTTGCCGCCGCCAGAGGGGCGCATATCGGTCATCTCGCCTTTGCGGATCGCCATCTTTTCTACAACCGTACCGGCATAGTCATCGTCGACGTCGATCACGACCACTTCATAGGGCTCGGTGCGTTTGCCATTTTCTTGGCCATAAAGCACTTGCGGTCGGCTGATGCCGAGCTCGAAGCCTTCGCGGCGCATGGTTTCGATCAGCACGCCGAGCTGCAATTCGCCGCGCCCGGCAACCTCAAAGCTATCGCGGTCAGCTGCCTCGGTGACGCGGATCGCCACGTTTGATTCGGATTCGCGCAGCAACCGGTCGCGGATCATCCGGCTGGTCACCTTGGTGCCCTCGCGCCCCGCGAACGGGCTGTCGTTAACGGCAAAACGCATCGACAGCGTCGGTGGATCGATCGGCTG
>JAYTIS010000276.1:0-1972 GCA_043731725.1 Novosphingobium sp. | reverse complement strand
CGGTCGAGCGCACCACCGGGGTGGGCGGGCCCGAACCGGCGGCGCGGATGCGCGTGCCCGTCACAACGATCGGCTCGCCCTCGGCTTCGGCAGGCGCGGCATCGGGCGTGGCTGCGGCGGGCGCCGGATCGGCCGGTGGCGGCGTTTGTGCGAAAGCTGGCGTGGCGACGGTCAAAAGCAGGGCAAGCGACACTTTCATCAGGCTTCCAGCAATTTGGCAACCGGCGCGGGTGCAAGGTCGAAATCGACATCATAGGCATCGGCCTCGCCCAGGTTCTTGAGCGTGACGCGGCGCGGCGCGTGGAACTTGTAGGCATCGCCCACCGCATCGCGCACGCCTTGCGAGACGGTGATCCCGTCCTCCTCGGCCAGCCCCTGCAGTCGCGCGGACACGTTGATCGTATCGCCCCAGTAATCGTAGCTCAGTCGTTTGGAACTGATCACCCCGCCGATCACCTCGCCGCTGTTGATGCCCACGCGGACCTTGAGATCGAGCCCGAATTGCTTGCCCACGCGGTGCGCCTCCTTGACCAGGAACACCGAGAAATCGATCGCGGCCTGCGACGGGTTGGCCGGCGTGGTCAGCGCGCCCGCCACCGCCATGTAGCAATCGCCGATGGTCTTGACCTTTTCGAGCCCGAACTTGTCGATCGCCTCGTCGGCGCTGCTGAAATAGGCGTTGAGCATCTCGACCGTCCGGCGCGATCCCAGCTTCTTGGCGATGCGCGTGAAGCCCACGATATCGGCGAAGATTACCGCCACTGTCTCGAAATCGTCGGCCACCTGCTCGTTGAGGTTGTCGCGCAGCCGGTCAGCGATCGGTTCGGGCAACACGTTGCGCAGCAGCCGGTCGGACTTGGCGCGCTCGACCGCAAGATCGGCGGAGAGTTTGAACAACTGTCGCGCCTTGTCGTCGATCGCCCAGTTGACGTAGAACAACACCGCGATGAAAGTGATGTACGAATTGAGCGAATAGCCGATTTTCGATCCGGTCACCCCGTTGAAATCCAGCACGCCCGCGTAATATACCACCGTCAGCAGAACCAGAGCCAGGTAACTGCCGACCGCCGCCGAAAACACCAGGCACCCGGCGGCCATCGCCAGCAGCAGACTGTAGCAGAATTGCGCGCTGATCTCCCAGCCATTGGCCCCGCTCGCCACCATTTCCACGTTGGTCACGTACATGCCCGGCTGAACTGCCATCATGAAGAACACGTCGACCCACGTGCTTTGGACATAGCCCTTCCACTTGACCGCCCAGGCATAGCCCAGCAGAACCGGAATGAAGTATACTTGCGCGAAACCGATTGTCTTGAACGTGGTCCCGCGCAGAAACAGGAAGCAGGTCACGACATAGGCAAGGATTCCGATGCCGATGATCAACATCATCGTGCGCGTGAATTTGGCCTGCCGGGTGCGTTGCTGGAACCGGTAATCGTCTTCCATTTGCGGATCGGGGAACCGCTGGAACAGGAGCCGCCCGGCTTTGCCGACAATATTCGCCAACTCGCCCCCCTGCGTTCAGCCCACTCAACGAGAGCCGATGGCCCTTGGCAAGTCAAGCGCAACACCCGACGAATGTGGCATCATCCTGCGTTACGGGTCGTTGCCAGCCTCCTGCCAGCATTTCAATTTGCAAAAATAATGATATATTGGAGAGACTTAGCAATGTACACGCGACTGCCTTCGCTAAAATTGTCTGAACTCAGCGGGTTAGCTTCCTACGATTTGTCATCATTTACCCATAGTCTGGCCCAGCTCACACGACGCCAATCGTTTCTCGGTCATCCCCGAACACGCCTATGTGATGAATTTTTAGAGCGAATGCGATTGCGACTGTTGATGCTGTCGCGGCAACCTCGAACTGGTTTGCCGTCGGCAGGTGGTCCGCTGGCACGGAAAAAGACATCGAACGTAGCCGGATAAATTTAGGCGAGAATCCGAGATCGTGTCCCTCTGCGTGGTGTAGCTT
>JAYTIS010000275.1:0-6563 GCA_043731725.1 Novosphingobium sp. | reverse complement strand
TCGATAGCGGGATCGCAATGGCGGCCCGGTTAGAAGCGGGCGGCTGGCATCATTTCGAGGCTGACAAAGCCTCGGAAGTTGGGCGACTAGTTGCAGCTATTAATAAAGTCCCATCAGCGGATTTCAGGATTGCCACTCAGGTTTTCCGGGCATCGGCTACGGGGCCGGTCGTCCTCGTTTCTCAGATGACAGCACCAGACGCCACCGGTTCCATCGAATGTAAGTTCATCGATGAATCGGCGCCGCTTCCGAAGACAAGCACACTTCAAAATTGGGCTGGCCGTAAACCAGTGGTCGCGAAGAAGGATGGCGCAATCACGTGGGTTTGGAAGCCTGGCCGTGGAGACGCGCAAATGACGGCCGTCGTTTATGTCGATCCCGCATCCAAGCCACGCTTTCCGGGAGTTGGCGTCATCACGACATCGCTCCGCTTCTACTAAGGAACACCTTTTCCTATGAGCATCCTCGTCAACAAAACCACCAAGGTCATCACTCAAGGGATGACCGGCGCGACCGGGTCGTTCCACACGCAGGCGGCGCTCGATTACGGCACCGCGATGGTCGCGGGCGTGACCCCCGGCAAGGGCGGGCTAGTGCATCTGGGGTTGCCGCAATTTGACTCGGTGGCCGAGGCCAAGGCCGCGACCGGCGCCACCGCGAGCTGCATCTATGTCCCGCCGCCGGGCGCGGCCGATGCCATCCTTGAGGCAATTGATGCGCAGATCGAGCTGATCGTGTGCATCACCGAGGGTATTCCGGTGCTCGACATGGTGCGGGTCAAGCGCGCGCTGTCGGGCAGCAACAGCCGTCTGATCGGTCCCAACTGCCCCGGGGTGCTGACCCCGAACGAATGCAAAATTGGGATCATGCCCGGTTCGATTTTCAAGGCCGGCAGCGTCGGGGTGGTCAGCCGCTCGGGCACGCTGACGTACGAAGCGGTGTTCCAGACCACCCAGATTGGCCTTGGCCAGACTACTGCGGTCGGGATCGGCGGCGATCCGGTCAACGGCACCAATTTCATCGACATGCTCGAACTGTTTATGGCCGACGATGCGACCAAGTCGATTATCATGATCGGCGAGATTGGCGGCAGCGCCGAGGAAGAAGCCGCACAGTTCATCAAGGATGAGGCCAAACGCGGGCGCAAAAAGCCGATGGTCGGGTTTATCGCCGGGCTGACCGCCCCGCCAGGCCGCCGGATGGGCCATGCCGGAGCGATTGTCTCGGGCGGGCAAGGCGGCGCGGAAGACAAGATTGCGGCGATGGAAGCCGCCGGGATCCGCGTCAGCCCCTCCCCCAGTCTGCTCGGTGAAACGCTCGACGCCCTGCTCAAAGAACTGGTCTGACCGGCGCGGCGGGCCTGCTGCAGCTGCGCAATTCCTCCTCCCCGGATCATCGCAATGGGTAATGAGAACCACGATTTCCTCCCCGAATTGGACGACCTAGGCCCACAGCCCGGTCCATCATGGGCGCGCGCAGGCTGGCCGCAGGTCGGCGGCGCGGCTGAGGACGACCTGACGCAGGCGCTCGATCCGACCGCGATGCAGGTGGTGATCAAGGCGGCGGCAGCGAAAGCCGGTGCCCCGCTCGACGCCAAGGCGGTCGAGGAAGCGGCTGGCGATTCGATCCGCGCGATGATGCTGGTGCGAACTTACCGCGTGCGCGGGCATCTCGCCGCCGATCTCGATCCGCTGGGGCTGGCCAAGCAGGACTTGCCGCCCGACCTGTCGCCCGAATACCACGGTTTCTCCGGCGCCGCACTCGACCGCAAGGTGTACCTTGGCGGTACGCTCGGGCTTGAATGGTCAACCGTGCGCGAACTGGTCGAGATCCTCAAACGCAATTATTGCGGCAAGGTGGGCCTCGAATACATGCACATTTCGGACGTGGAGGAACGCCGGTTCCTGCAAGACCGGATCGAGGGCGGCGACAAGTCGATCGACTTCACCCCGGAGGGCAAGAAGGCAATCCTGGCGGCGGTGATCCGCGGCGAGCAGTACGAGAAGTTCCTCGGCAAGAAATACGTCGGGACCAAGCGCTTTGGACTCGATGGCGGGGAATCGATGATCCCGGCGCTCGAAGCGATGATCAAATACGGCGGGCAGCTCGGCGTGCGCGAGATCGTTTATGGCATGTCTCACCGCGGCCGGCTGAATGTGCTGGCGAACGTGCTGGCCAAGCCGTATCGCGTGATCTTCCACGAATTTTCCGGCGGCACCGCCAACCCCGAAGACGTCGGCGGATCGGGCGACGTTAAATATCACCTCGGCACCAGCACCGACCGTGAATTCGACGGGATCAAGGTTCACATGAGCCTGGTCCCCAATCCCAGCCATTTGGAAACCGTCGATCCGATTGTGCTGGGCAAAACCCGCGCGCAGCAGGCGTTCCATGGCGACATTGGCCCGGGCAAGCACAAGCAGGTCCTGCCGGTGCTGATCCACGGCGATGCGGCCTTTGCCGGGCAAGGGATCGTGTGGGAATGCTTCGGTTTTTCGGGCGTACGCGGCTATAATACGGGCGGCTGCATCCACTTCATCGTCAACAACCAGATCGGCTTTACCACCAGCCCGCAGTTCAGCCGGGGTTCGCCCTATCCTTCGGACGTGGCCAAGGGCATCCAGGCACCGATCATCCACATCAACGGCGATGATCCCGAAGCAGTGACCTTCGCCTGCAAGCTGGCGATCGATTACCGCCAGACCTTCGGACGCGATGTGGTGGTCGATATGTGGTGCTATCGCCGCTTCGGCCATAACGAGGGCGACGAGCCCAGTTTCACCCAACCGCTGATGTATCAAAAGATCCGCGCTCACCCACCAGTCAGCGCGCTCTATGCCGGACGGCTGGTGCAGCAAGGGGTGATCGCGGCGAATTGGGCAGCCGAATCCGAAACCAATTTTGTGGCGCTGCTCGAAGCCGAATTCGATGCCTCCAAAAGCTATAAGGCCAACCATGCCGATTGGTTCGCAGGGCGCTGGCAAGGACTGCACGCCCCGGCTGATCCCGAAACCGCGCGGCGAAACATTCACACCGGGATTGAGGCCAAGCTGTTTGACAGTCTGGGCCGCACGCTGACCACGGTTCCCGCTGACCTGACCATCCACAAGACCTTGGCCCGAGTGATCGACGCCAAACGCGAAATGTTCGCCAGCGCGGCTGGGTTCGATTGGGCCACCGGCGAGGCCCTGGCCTTCGGCAGCTTGTGTTCGGAAGGCTACAACGTGCGCCTGTCGGGTCAGGATTCGGGCCGCGGTACGTTTAGCCAGCGCCACGCGGTGTGGGTCGATCAGACCGATGAACACAAATACGTGCCGCTCAGCACGGTGCCGCACGGCCGCTTTGAAGTGCATGACAGCACGCTTTCTGAATACGGCGTGCTCGGCTTCGAATATGGCTATGCCAGCGCCGATCCCAAAAGCCTGGTCCTGTGGGAAGCGCAGTTCGGCGATTTCGCCAACGGCGCGCAGATCGTGATCGATCAGTACATCGCTTCATCCGAATCCAAATGGCTGCGCGCCAATGGCCTCGTGCTGTTGCTCCCGCATGGCTACGAAGGCCAAGGTCCAGAGCATAGCTCGGCCCGGCTTGAACGGTTTCTGCAGCTGTGTGCGCAGGACAATATCCAGGTCTGCAATATCACCAGCCCGGCCAACTATTTCCACGTGCTGCGGCGCCAGATGCACCGCCCGTTCCGCAAGCCGCTGGTGATCATGAGCCCCAAGTCATTGCTGCGGCACCCGATGGCCAAAAGCGAAGCCAGCGAGTTCATTGACGTCGCCCACTTCAAACGCATCCTGTCGGATCGGGGCGGCTCGGAAGATGTCCAGACCAAACGCGTGATCCTGTGCTCGGGCAAAGTCGCTTACGACGTGATGGAGGCCCGCAACGCAGCCGAGATTACCGACACGCAGGTGATCCGGCTGGAGCAGCTATACCCCTTCCCGGGCGAACCGCTGGCGCTGCGTTTCTCGCGCATGCCCAACTTGGAAGAAGTCGTCTGGTGCCAGGAAGAACCGCGCAACAACGGCGCGTGGTTCTTCGTCGAGCCCGAGATTGAGCAAGCGCTGATCGCGGCCAAGCGCAAGGTCACGCGCGCGCGCTATGCCGGGCGCGTGGCCAGCGCCTCACCCGCGACCGGCCTCGCCACCCGTCACCAGAGCGAGCAAGGCGCGCTGATCGGCAACGCGCTCGGCCTGTCAGTTCGTTCGGAAATCCGCCGCAGAAAGAAGAGCTAGCACCCCAAACCCGTTTGTCCTGAGCTTGTCGAAGGATCGTACTTTTCTTGTCCAATCTTGAAAGTGAAGAGCAGTGCTTCGACAAGCTCAGGACAAACGGGATTGGGAATTAGGAAACTGAAGATGTCCACCGAAGTAAAAGTTCCTGTGCTGGGCGAATCTGTCGCCGAAGCGACCATTGGCGAATGGCTTAAGCAGCCCGGCGAGGCAGTCGCCCTCGACGAGCCGATCGCGAGTCTTGAGACAGACAAGGTCGCGGTTGAAGTCAACGCGCCCGTCGCCGGGGTGATGGGGCAGCACACCGTCAAGGTCGGTGATAACGTCGCGGTCGGCGCGGTTATCGCCACGATCGAAGACGGCGCGCGCCCCGCCGGAGCCGCGCCAGTGACCGAACGCACCGAACCATCCACTCCGCCGGCGTCGGACACGATGCCCAAGGCCGAGGCGGCTTCGACCGATGCGGCGGCACTTTCCCCTTCAGTACGGCGCGCCGTGCTCGAACACGGGATCGATCCCGCCACCGTCAAAGGCAGCGGCAAGGACGGCCGGCTGACCAAGGATGATGTGGTCGCCGCGGCACAGGCTAAAATCGCCGCCCCCTCCCCCACCCAAACCACCACCTCCGCTCAGCCCGAGCCTGTCGAAGGCCGCGCGCTGGTTTCGCCACGCCGCGAAGAGCGCGTCAAAATGACCCGCCTGCGCCAGACCATCGCGCGGCGTTTGAAAGAGGCGCAAAACACCGCCGCGCTGCTGACCACCTTCAACGATTGCGACATGACCGCAGTGATCGCGGCGCGCGCGACCTACAAGGACCTGTTCGAGAAGAAGCACGGCGTCCGGCTGGGCTTCATGGGCTTCTTCGCCAAGGCCGCGTGTCTTGCCGCCAAGGACATTCCCAGCGTCAATGCCCGGATCGACGGCGACGAGATTGTCTATCACCAATACGTCGATATCTCGGTCGCGGTTTCGGCCCCGGGCGGGCTGGTCGTGCCGGTGGTGCGCGATTGCCAGGACCTAAGCTTTGCCGGGATCGAACAGGCGATCGGTGACTATGGCAAAAAGGCCAAGGACGGCACGCTGACCATGGCTGACATGACCGGCGGCACCTTCACCATCTCCAACGGCGGGGTGTTCGGCTCATTGATGAGCACCCCGATCATCAACCCGCCGCAAAGCGCGGTGCTCGGCCTGCACCGGATCGAAGACCGCGCGGTCGTCCGCGATGGCCAGATCGTGATCCGCCCGATGATGTACCTCGCGCTGAGCTATGACCACCGCCTGATCGACGGGCGCGAGGCGGTAACCGCGCTCAAGATCATCAAGGAAGCGATCGAGGATCCGACCCGGTTGTTGATTGATTTGTGAATTGCACCAAACACGTCATCCCGGCGCAGGCCGGGACCCAGTCCGCGAAAGAAATGCCGCGAAGCGACTTTTTTGTTTGGACTGGTCCCCGACCTTCGCCGGGGTGACGGGAAGGAAGAAACATGGCTGACTACGATTACGACGTCCTCATCATCGGTGCTGGTCCCGGCGGCTATGTCGCGGCGATCCGCGCGGCGCAGTTGGGGCTGAAGGTCGCCTGCGCTGAGGGGCGTGAAACGCTGGGCGGGACTTGCCTTAACGTCGGGTGCATCCCCTCGAAGGCGCTGCTCCATGCGTCGGAATATTTCGATGCAGCGGCCAATGGCGCGATGGCCAAAATGGGGGTTGAGGTGACGCCCAAGCTTAATCTGCCGGCGATGCATGCGCAGCGGATCGAGGCAGTCACGCAGCTGACCGGCGGGATTGCGTTCCTGTTCAAGAAGAACAAGGTCGATTGGCTTAAGGGCTATGCGCAGTTCACCAGCGCGGACACGGTTGAGGTTGCGGGCAAAAGCTACCGCGCGAAGAACATCGTCATCGCCACCGGCTCCAGCGTTACCCCCCTGCCCGGCGTAACCGTCGACCAGAAAGTCGTAGTCGATTCCACCGGCGCGCTGGAATTGCCCAAGGTGCCCAAGCGCATGGTGGTGATCGGCGGCGGGGTGATCGGGCTGGAGTTGGGTTCGGTCTGGCGGCGGCTCGGCGCGGAGGTGATCGTGGTTGAATTCCTCGATCAACTGCTGCTGGGCATGGACATGGACGTGCGCAAGGAAAGCGCCAAAATCTTCAAGAAGCAGGGCATGACGCTGCGGCTATCAACCAAAGTTACGGGAGTTACGGTCAAGGGCAGCAAAGCTACATTGAAGCTGGAACCAGCGGCTGGCGGCGCGGCGGAGACGCTCGAGGCTGATTGCGTGCTGGTCTCGATCGGGCGGCGGCCTAACACTGACGGGCTCGCGC
>JAYTIS010000274.1:0-3999 GCA_043731725.1 Novosphingobium sp. | reverse complement strand
AAGCCGAGGCGTTATTTCCGCCCGCGCGCCCGCGCGCGGCGTTCGCGCACGATCAGCCAAGATAAAAGCCCGACCGGCCCGGCCATGAAGGTAGCGAACAGAAACGGCAGTTGGACCAGCCGCCCGAACTGCTTGTTATCGCCATCGCGCGCGATCCACAGCCCCGTGAACAGGTCAAATGCCAGGTAATGCGTCCAGCCGATGACCACGCCGCCATCGCTGGCAAACAGCGCGCGCACGCCTGCAATCGAGCTGAACCCGGGTTGTCCGGCCCCGGCAACGCGCGCGGGATCAACCGCGCCGCTCAGCACCACCGCGAACACTGCCGCATAAAGCAGGCACAGCAGCGCCACCCCGAGATACAGGATCGCACTGTGGACCAACGGCTTGCGCGGACCGGCGGCGAGCAGCAGCCAGCCAAGGATCGCCAGCCCATTGGTGAGGTTGAACAGTGCGGCCCACATCGCTTAGGTCACTGGCTCGGTCGGTACGGCGCCGTGCGGCGGCACTGGCACATGCGCCGGCACGGCCTTGGCGCGCTGCCACAGCGTCCAGCGCATCAGCATTACCATCGCCAAGGCAAAGGCCATCAGACCGTCGGTAACCAGCATAGCCTCGGGCGGAATCCGGCCGCCGGGGGCGGCCCCGGGCGTTATGCCGGTGCCATATGAGATCGCCCGGCGCGCCGCGAGAATCGCAAACACGAAAATTAGCGCGGCTGGCGACTGGCGGATCAGCAGGCCGCCCGTCACTGGGTCCCGATCCAAATGCATCAATTGTCCGCGCTTGATCCCGGCAACTGCCCCGATCAGCGCAGCGAATCCGACGATCGTCCAGCCCAGTCCCGTGGGCGGAAAACTGACCAGCACAAAGATCACCGCCGCCGCCAGTATTGCGGGGGTCAGCCACAGCCGCCCGACATTGAACGGACGCGGCTTGTTCAGATTGCGAAACCGCAATGCGAACACAACGGCAATAACAATAATCGGCAAAATCGTTGGCAGCAGTTTCGGATCCATCGCCCGCGCCCCTATTCGCCGCGGTCGCCGCGCCAGACCAGCACCGGCTTGCGCGCTGCCTGGGTTTCGTCGAGCCGGCGGCGCGGCGCGAAGTGCGGCGCGCTCTTGAGCAAGCTATCGCCCGCCTTGGCCCGCTGCGCAAGGCTGCGCATTGAGTCGATGAAGCGGTCGAGCCCGGCCTTGCTCTCGGTCTCGGTCGGTTCGATCAGCATCGCGCCGTGCACCACCAGCGGGAAATAAACCGTCATCGGATGGAAGCCCTCGTCGATCAGCCCCTTGGCGATATCGAGCGTGGAGAAGCCGTCGGCCAGATTGTTATCGCTGAACAGGGCTTCGTGCATGCACGGACCAGATGCCCCGAATGGTGCCTCAAGCTCGCCCTCCAAACTGCGCAGGACATAGTTGGCGTTGAGCACCGCGTCTTCAGCCACCTGTGCCAATCCGTCTGCACCGTGGCTGAGGATATAGGTCAAGGCGCGGGTGAACATACCCATCTGGCCATGGAATGCCGCCATCCGTCCAAACGAATCTGGCAGCTCGGTGGCTGCACCGCGTTCCTCCACCATCCGGAATGAGCCATCGGCGTTGCGCTGAGCGAAGGGTAGCGGGGCGTAGGGTGCCAGCGCGGCAGACAACACCACCGGCCCCGACCCCGGCCCACCGCCGCCGTGCGGAGTAGAAAAGGTCTTGTGCAGATTGATGTGCATCGCATCGATACCAAGGTCACCCGGACGCACCTTGCCGACGATCGCATTGAAGTTCGCGCCGTCGCAATAGACATAGCCGCCGGCCGCGTGGACCGCGTCGCCAATCGCCTTCATGTCGCGCTCGAACAGTCCGCAGGTGTTGGGATTGGTGATCATCACCGCCGCGATATCCGGACCCAAGCGCCCCTTGAGCGCAGCCAGATCGACTCGCCCGGCCTTGTCAGCGGGGATATTTTCGATGCTAAAGCCAGCAAATGCGGCGGTCGCTGGGTTGGTGCCGTGCGCGCTTTCGGGAACCAGGATGACCTTGCGGTCTTCACCGCGCGCTTGCAGCGCTGCCTTGATGCACAGCACTCCGCACAGTTCGCCGTGCGCCCCAGCCTTAGGGCTCATCGCCACCGCTTGCATGCCGGTCAGCTCGATCAACCAGTGCGCCAACTGGTGGATCACCTCGAACGCGCCCGAGGCGGTGGCCATCGGTGCCAAAGGATGCAGATCGGCAAACCCGGCCATCCGCGCGACCTTTTCGTTAAGCCGCGGGTTGTGCTTCATCGTGCACGAGCCGAGCGGAAACGGCCCCAGGTCAATCGCGTAGTTCTGCCGCGATAGCCGGGTGTAGTGCCGCACAGTTTCAGGCTCCGACAAGCCGGGTAGCGCGAGTAAATCGGAGCGCAAGTGAGCGCTCAGGCCCGGCATGATGTCTCCTGCCACCGATTCGAAATCGACCCCGGTGGTACCCGGTGCAGCAAGTTCGAAGATCAAGGGTTCTTCAAGGTTGAGCGCGAGGTCGCCGCTGTGGGAAACTTTGGCCGCAGCCTCGTGGGCCGGGTGCTGGGCCGGACCCATCTCGGGGCGCCAACCCGCGGCGTTCTGCACAGTCATGCCAGCACCTCCTGAAGCGCGGCAGCCAGAGTTGCGATATCCGCGTCGGTGGTGGTCTCGGTGGCGGTCACCAGCATGGCGTTGCCCAGTTCTGGCAAGCGGGGATAAAGCCGTCCGAGCGAGACCCCACCGAGCACATGGCGCTCTGCCAGATCGCGCACCACGTTGCGGGCGTCGCGATCAAGCACTACGGTGAACTCGTTGAAGTAGGTTGTGTTCAGAATACTTACACCGGGGATTGCCGCCAGCGTGTCTGCCGTCTGACGCGCACGGAGGTGGCTGATCCGCGCCATTTGGGCCAGACCAGTGCCACCAAGTAAGGTCATGTGAATCGAGAAAGCCAGCGCGCAAAGTCCTGAATTGGTGCAAATATTGCTCGTCGCCTTTTCGCGCCGGATATGTTGCTCGCGGGTCGAAAGCGTCAGCACGAACCCGCGCTTGCCCTCGGCATCGACTGTCTCGCCGCACAGCCGTCCGGGAATCTGCCGCACGAACTTTTCCGAACAACCGAACAGTCCAAGATAAGGCCCACCGAAATTGAGCCCGACCCCGATTGCTTGGCCTTCGCCAACCACGATATCAGCGCCCAGATTGCCCGGCGCCTCGATCAGCCCGAGCGCGACCGGCTCAGTCACCACCGCCACCAGCAGCGCGCCCTTGGCATGTGCGGCCGCAGCAATCGCGGCGAGATCGGGAATCCGGCCCAGAATATCGGGGTATTGCACGACGACGCAGCTGGTTGTCTCGTCAATCGCGGCGATTACTCCGGCGGTGTCGGTCTCAGCCTCGAGCTTAGGCGCGCGGTAATCGATGGTGTCGCCGGTGAATTTGGCCATCGTCTGCACGGTCGAAACGTAATGCGGGTGCAAACCCCGGCACAGCACCGCGCGGCTGCGCTTGGTCACGCGCCTAGCCATCGCTACGGCCTCCCAACACGCGGTCGAGCCATCGTACATCGAGGCATTGGCGATGTCGGTGCCAAGCAGCCGCGCGACTTGAGTCTGGAATTCGAACAGCACCTGCAGCGTGCCCTGCGCGATTTCGGGCTGATATGGGGTGTATGAGGTGAGAAATTCGCCCCGCTGGATTAGATGATCAACGCTGGCCGGAACATGATGGCGATAGGCCCCCGCACCGAGGAAGAACGGTACCGAACCGGCGCTGACGTTTTTCGCCGCGAGCGCCGCCATATGCCGCTCGACCGCCATTTCGCTGGCGTGGAGCGGTAGCCCGGCAATGGGCGCAGACAGGCGCGCGGCCTCGGGAACATCGGCGAATAAATCATCGATGTGTCCCGCACCGATCACGACCAGCATATCGCTGCGATCTGCGGAAGTAAGGGGAAGGTAGCGCATCGGTTTTACAGTCCCGTGACGAATTCGTCATAGGCA
>JAYTIS010000273.1:0-1948 GCA_043731725.1 Novosphingobium sp. | reverse complement strand
CCTCGATGGCGGGCGTTGAATTGCTTGAGGTTGACCACGCCTCGGTTGAAATGATGATTTACGAAACGCCGATGGGGAACGCTTGGGCTGCGCGTATTGGGGCCCTGTTGATGTCGTTCACGATTGCGATTGTGATGGGTGGGCGCAAGACTCCGCTGTGGCTGGCCTTGGTCTCGATAAGTGCGGCGGGTGCGCTCGCATCGCTGGCCTGGACCGGGCATGGCGCAGCAAGCGACGGTATCGCGGGGACGCGTCATCTGATCGCGGACATTGTGCATTTGTTGGCGGCGGGAGCGTGGTTCGGCGCGCTTGTGGCGCTTGGCGCACTGCTGTTTCGTCCCGCTCGTTCGATGTCGAAAGATCATATCCGGCTCACCCACCGCGCGCTCGAAGGCTTTTCACTTATCGGAGGGCTGATTGTCGCACTGATCGTCTTGTCCGGCCTTGTGAATAGCTGGATGCTGGTTGGCCCCGAACATCTGCTGTCGATGCGTTCGACACTCTATGGGCAGCTGCTTATAGCAAAGCTCCTGCTGTTTGGAGGGATGCTGGGACTGGCAGCGGCAAACAGGTTCCGGCTGACGCCCGCCTTTGGCAACGCCATCACGGGCGGGGGAACATTACCGGCCATAAGCCAGTTGCGCGTGAGCGTGATCTGCGAGACGAGCGCAGCGCTCATCATCCTCGGACTTGTCGCGTGGCTCGGAACGCTCGAGCCGCCGATGTCGATGTGACCGCCCCAGGGAGAGTGAATATGACATTTCATTACACTCAGGAGGCGCGGTCAACGATCGCAGCGAAAGCCGATGCCGTCTTCGCCTTTCTGGACGACCAAGCCAGCTTGGGCGGCCATATGGAAAAACCGTCTGCGATGATGCTCGGCGGATCGATGCACTACACCTTCGATGAAGGTGAAGGTCGAATTGTCGGTTCAGTAATCCGGATGGACGGAAAAATTCTGGGGCTAACGCTGACATTGCAGGAAGAAGTGACCGAGCACGAGCGACCACGGAGAAAGGTTTGGCAAACCGTGGGCGCGCCGCGCATTCTGGTCATGGGCGCCTACCGGATGGGATTCGAGATTGAGGCCGACGGCAACCGATCCTTGTTGCGTGTGTTTATCGAATACGACTTGCCAGCCAGTCCGTTGGGTCATTTCTTTGGGCTAATGTTTGCGAGACCCTACGCACGGTGGTGCGTCAGCAAAATGGCTGAAGATTCGGCGGTGCATTTCAAGCTTGGGCACAAATCAAAGACAGAATGACAGAAGATATTAGGAGCGCGCCACCAACCAAGGACATTTCCATGACAGGGCTGCATCATAATCATTCACACAGCCCTTCAAGAGATGCGACGGCAATCATTGATCCGGTTTGCGGCATGACGGTCGATCCCGCTAAGACCACTCACCATACCCACCATGATGGCGTCGAATTTCATTTTTGCAGTGCGGGATGCCTGGCAAAGTTCACTGCCGATCCGGCCAAATATCTCTCCGCCGCTCTGCGCGCGGAAGCCATTGCTGCTCCCGGCGCGATGTGGACCTGCCCGATGCACCCCGAAATCAGGCGAGAAGGGCCAGGAACCTGCCCGATCTGCGGGATGGCGCTGGAGCCCGAAGAGCCATCGCTGGATGATGGCCCCAACCCCGAACTGATCGACTTTACACGGCGCTGGTGGGTATCTGCCGCGCTGGCAGTGCCGCTGCTCGTCCTGACGATGGGAAGCGAGCTGCTTGGGTTGCATTTAGTCGATTCCGCTGTTTCGCCGTGGATCCAGTTGGCACTTACCGCGCCCATCGTTCTGTGGGCGGGGTGGCCATTCTTCTCGCGCGGCTGGACTTCGATCATCACGCGCAAGCTCAATATGTTCACCTTGATCGCCATCGGCGTTGGCGCGGCTTTCCTTTATAGCTTGGTCGCAACCGTTGCTCCGGGGCTGTTCTCTC
>JAYTIS010000272.1:0-7775 GCA_043731725.1 Novosphingobium sp. | reverse complement strand
TTGTCGAAGGGCCGTCCTTCTTTTTGGGACTTGGTGACGGCAGCGTGAACAAGAGCGGTGCTTCGACAAGCTCAGCACGAACTGGTTCGGGGATTGGTTCGTCAGATACATCAGGCGATTCCGCCGCTATCTGCTCCACCGCCGCAGAACCCGCATGCTGGTCCGCCTCAACCTCGCCCTCAATCTCGATTACCACCAAGGCCGATCCGATCGCGATCATATCGCCCTCGGCCCCGGCCACTTCGAGTACCACGCCAGTGACCGGGCTTTCCATCTCGACCGTGGCCTTGTCGGTCATGACGTCGGCAATGCGGCCGTCTTCTTCGATCCGATCGCCAACCTTGACGTGCCACGCGACGATTTCGGCTTCAGCGATGCCTTCGCCGATGTCCGGCAGCCTGAATGTGAACTTACCCATGTGTCACGATGCCTTCAAAAGCCGGTCGACCGCTTCGCCAATGCGGACGGGACCAGGGAAATACGCCCATTCCAGGCTATGCGGATAGGGGGTGTCAAACCCGGTGACACGTTCAATCGGTGCTTCGAGGTGATAGAAACAACGTTCCTGGACCAAAGCCGACAGTTCCCCACCAAAGCCGCCGGTGCGGGTCGCTTCGTGGATAATCAGACATTTTCCGGTTTTTTTCACCGATTTTTCCACTGTCTCGATGTCGAGCGGGACCAGCGTGCGCAGGTCGATGATCTCGGCGTCGATGCCCTTGTCGGCCAGCACCGCCTCGGCAACATGGATCATCGTGCCATAAGCCAGCACGGTCAGCGCATCGCCTTCGCGGACCACGCGGGCCTTGCCGAGCGGGATGGAATAATAGCCTTCGGGCACTGCGCTGTCCGCGTGGCGGGCCCACGGTTCGACCGGCTTGTCATAATTGCCGCTGAACGGGCCGTTATAAATCCGCTTGGGTTCGAAAAAGATCACCGGATCGTTGTCTTCGATCGCCGCGATTAGCAGGCCTTTGGCGTCATGCGGAGTGGCGGGGATTACCGTCTTGATCCCGGAGACGTGGGTGAACAAGGCTTCGGGGCTCTGGCTATGCGTCTGCCCCCCAAAGATGCCCCCGCCAAACGGAGCACGCACCGTCATCGGCGCGGTAAACTCCCCCGCCGAGCGATAGCGCAGCCGTGCGGCTTCAGAAATCAACTGATCCAGCCCGGGATAAATATAGTCGGCAAACTGGATTTCGGGCACCGGCCGTAGTCCATAGGCCCCCATCCCCACTGCCGCGCCGATGATCCCGCATTCGTTGATCGGCGTATCGAACACCCGGTGCGAACCGAACTTCTTTTGCAAGCCGGCGGTGGCGCGGAACACTCCGCCGAAATAGCCGACGTCTTCGCCGAACACGACGACATTCGAATCGCGCTCCAGCATCACCGCCAGAGCATCATTAATTGCCTCGACCATGTTGAGCCGCCGTACGGGTGCATCGACCAGGCTGACAGGGCCTTCTTCGACTATGTGGTTCATGCCCCCCTCCTCTTCAGAGGAGGGGTGGCGAGACTTAAGTCTGCACCGCAGGCCCTAGTCGCAGCGGGGCGGTGCGATTTGCCAGATGTCAGCTTACACCTCCCGCCACCACCCCTAGCCCCTCCTCGAAAGAGGAAGGGGGCAAAAACGTCGATGTCTGCTTGAATCATGATTCCTTCCAATCAGGCCATTTGGTGCGTCGCTCACGGATGGCCTGCTCGGCCTGTTCTTCAAGATGCCAGGGCAGCTCTTCGAACACGTCTTCAAACATAGTGTGGAACGGATGATGCATCCCGTGGCCCAGCACGCCGTTCTTCTCGGCCTCCTTGGTCGCGGCTTTGACCAGTTCGATCAGCTCAAGGTCCATCACCATGTGCTGATCCTCCGACCAATCGCCCTTACCAATCAGGTGGCGCTTGAGCCGCATGATCGGATCTCCCAGCGGCCACTCCTCGCGCTCTTGCGCCGAGCGGTACTGGCTCGGATCGTCCGAGGTCGAATGTCCTTCAGCGCGGTAGGTGAAGTGCTCGATCAGCGTGGGCCCGCCATTGGCGCGGGCGCGGTTGGCGGCCCAGCGCATCGCGGCATAGACCGCCAGCGCATCGTTGCCGTCAACCCGCAGCCCGGCGATGCCATAGCCCACTGCCTTGGCCGCAAAGGTCGCGCGCTCGGCCCCGGCGAAGCCCGAGAAGCTTGAGATGGCCCACTGGTTGTTGACAATATTGAACACCACCGGTGCATTGAACACCGTGGCGAAGGTGAAAGCGGCGTGGACATCGCCCTCCGCGCTCGACCCTTCGCCGATCCAGCTCGCGGCGATCCGGGTATCGCCCTTGATCGCGCTGGCCATCGCCCAGCCCGCCGCCTGCGGATACTGCGTCGCCAAGTTTCCGCTGATCGTAAAGAAGCTGTGCTCGCGGCTCGAATACATGATCGGCAGCTGGCGGCCCTTGAGTTTGTCCGCGCGGTTCGAATAGATTTGGTTGATCATTTCGGTCAGCGGATAGCCGCGCGCGATTAGCACGCCCTGCTGGCGGTAGCTGGGGAAGACCATGTCGTCGTCCGCCAGCGCGAAGGCTGAGGCGACCGACGTCGCCTCCTCGCCGGTGCACTTCATATAAAAGCTGGTCTTGCCTTGCCGCTGGCCGCGATACATCCGGTCATCGAACGCGCGGGTCAGCGCCATCACACGCAGCATGCGGCGCAGCGTCTCGGGATCAAGCTTGGGGTTCCACGCCCCGATCGCGCGGTGATCGTCATCCAGCACGCGGATCATGCCATCACACAGCGGATGCGTATCCTTGGCCGCACAAGCTTCATCAGGGCGGGGCAACAGGCCGGCGGCGGGAATTTCAAGGTAGCTGTAATCGACCGGATCGCCGGGGCGGAACGGCGGTTCGGGGACGTGCAGCGACAGCGGCGGCAGGTTGCCGCGCGGCGCGCCCGCCGGGAGCATAGGCTTGGTCATTCGGCAAACCTCTGGCCCACGAAACGCTCTCCTGCAAAAACTTAACTTTGGAAGCTTATTTTAGATGCACGTTATTTTATTTCAAAGTGGTTACGAGGTCAACTAGACAGCGACCGGGGCTGACAGTGCCCCTTGCGGTTCATATCCGGCGACGGCGAAGTCCTCGATCGCGTAGTCGAACATGCTTTTGGGCCGGCGCCCGAATGACAGCGTCGCGGAGCCGATCGGAGCGCGTGCAAGTTGCGTTTCGACTAGCTCGGCATGGTTCAGATAAAGGTGCGTGTCGCCGCCCATCCACACCAGTTCACCCGGTTCCAGATCGCACTGCTGGGCCAGCATTCGGGTAAATAGCGCGGCGCTCCACAGATTGAACGGCAAGCCCAGCGCGACATCGCAACTGCGCTGGTACAGCAAGCAATTCAGCCGGCCACTGGTGACGTGGAATTGATAGGTCTTGTGGCATGGCGGCAAGGCCATTTGATCCAAGTCGGCCACATTCCAGCCCTCGACAATATGGCGGCGGCTGCCCGGATTGGTGCGCAGGCTCTGCACCACTTGAGCAATTTGATTGATGCCTTCGCCCGCTTTGAACAGTCCATTGCCCACAGGTTCGTAAGTGGCCCAATCGACCCACTGTTTGCCATAGACCGGACCCAGATCGCCCCATTGCTGCGCAAAGCCTCCGTCCGCCACAATTCGTGCTGAAAAGTCTTCACGGCTCATCGTCTCGCCGCTTTCCTTGCGGAAGCGATCGAGCGGCCAATCGGTCCAGATCTGCACTCCTTGCGCGCACAGCGCCCGAATGTTGGTATCGCCGGTCAGGAACCACAGGAATTCACGCGTAGCCGTCTTCCAGTATACGCGCTTGGTGGTGATCAAGGGCATCGCCCCGTCATCTAGATCGAATCGAATCTGCGCGCCGAAGACCGAGCGTGTGCCGACCCCAGTCCGGTCGACCCGTTCGTCACCCACCTCCCAGATGCGGCGCATCAGGTCGAGATATTGCCATTCCCAATGGTCGCGCCGGGGGTTCTCTCGGGAAGTATCGCAGGGAATCGCAGCGCTGGCCATGTAAGTCACGATAGCGCGAGATTGCTCGCTTGCCACCCCACACATCCCCGCTTATAGGCGCGCTCCTGCCTTGCCCTTGCTGGAACCGCTCGGTTCTGTGGGGGTAAACGATCGGTCGGGGAATAGCTCAGCCTGGTAGAGCACTGTCTTCGGGAGGCAGGGGCCGGAGGTTCGAATCCTCTTTCCCCGACCATTATCATCTGCTTATCCTCGACGACCTCGCCTATGTCAGCAAAGACCAAACCATGAACAAGGCGCCCGCCTTGTTGGCGACGGACTGGCCGAGCGCTTCTTGCACATCGGTGCAAAAAACCTTGGCGCCCTCCTTTACAAGGCGCGCAGCGGTAGCGGCCACGTTACCCGAAGCGGCACCTGTCACAATCGCGGCCTGGCCCACAAATTGACTGACACATTTATCACCCTATCCAATTCAGCAGGAGTATTTCCTGCCCCAAACAATTTAGTATCGACACAGTCTGAAGCGAAAGTATGTTTGATGCTCACTCCGGAACACATACAGCAAACAGCAGACCAGTACGTGGCCGCGATCAACGCGGGCGATGTGTCGGCGGTAATGGCGCTCTATGCCGATGATGCCGCAGTCGAAGACCCGGCGGGCACAGAGCCCAAGCGTGGCGATGAGATCCTGCAATTATATACCAACGCCCTTTCCGGCGGCGCGAAGGTCGAACTGACCGGGCCTGTCCGCATTTCGGCCAAAGCTGCCGCTTTCCCGCTCCGGGTCGAAATCTACGGAGCAGACGGGCAGGTCACGACTATCGAAGACATTCTCGTGTTAGTATTTGATCCAGCCGGAAAAGTGGCCAAGATGACGGCTCATTGGGGTCCTGCCGATATGACGGTCAAAAGCGCTTAGGTCGCTCTGAGGTTGATTGAGAGCCGGAATTTTTGCCTAACGATCACTGTGGGAGCCGGCCTGACCAATCATCTGCTGCACTACGTGGACGCGCTTGAGGTAAATGCCTTCATTATTCGTGATACCCCGTGCATCTGGATCGCTTCTTGGGTCGCAAGCTGCGCGACCTGACCAGCCTTGGACTTCGCGAGCGGCAGGGTCTTTCCCGCGCCTACTATTGATACAACCGTTCGGCCCGCAAGGCCGATTATCAAGAGGTTAGAGTCCGATGGCACCATTAATGTCTCAGTATCCGCTGTTTCAGTATGCGTACTTCGTGAACGATCTGGAAACGTCGATCAACAAGTGGGCGAAACTGTATTACGCAGGTCCGTTCTCGGTGACACCTCACCACGTCACCGACAAGTTCCACTACCGCGGCCAGGACGTCGAGGCGGATGTGTCCTACGCGTTCGGCTATCTGGGCGACATGATGATCCAGTTCATCCAACAGCATGACGACAAGCCGTCCATCTACCGCGACATGTACAAGGCGGGCGAAGAGGGATACCACCACGTCGGCCTGCTGGTTCACGAATTCGAGGCCGAATACAAGCGCATGCAGGACTTGGGTTTTGTTGACGCCTGTCGGCTGTATGCCGACGATGTGGACGCGTGCTATTTCGACACCCGTTCGCTCAATGGCGGCTTCACCGAACTGCACGGCGATCCCAGCCACATCTTGGGCATCTTCGCCCAGTGGAAGCGCGCTCACGAACTGTTCAAGCCGGGCGACAACCCGATCATGACCATGTGATCCGGACACGGATCCGCCTTAGGACGGCCCGCTTCGGCGGGCCGTTTGCGTTTGTCCGCGCGCATGTCCGTTCGCAAGTGGCGATCCACCGCGCGATCGGCGCGTATGGTCCCGATGACGAGGGCGACGGGAGATAATTGACGATCTATGTCTCGCTGTTACCAATGAGTAACCATTCCTGGCATCTCAATTTTGGCACGTCAGACCTGTCCAAGTTGCCTCCGGCGCAAGTTGTCGGCCTTAAGCAGGGCGGCGGCCATCATAACGCCGGCGACCACAATGCAGCCTACTACAAACCACCCACTTGCCGCGAAATTGCCTGACCAGTCGCGGATGGCGCCGCCGGTCAACGGCGCGGCGGCGGCGCCCAGCGTAACGAAAGCGGGGTGCGCTGCCGCCAGCTTGCCGCTGGGGTCGATCCTTACCAGCGCGCCCAGCAGGATGGGCATCATGGCGAGGGGCGCGAAGGCGTAGACAGGCGCGACAACGAAATAGCCCAGCGGCGTGGTCGTCTGGCCCAGCAACACAGCGAAGATAGCGACGATGACCAGCACGACGATGGTGGGCGGCGTGGCCGGCAATTTTGCGCCGAGAAAGCCAGCCGCCAACGGCAGCACGATGCCCATGATGGCGGCGACGCTGAAAACCAAACCGATGGTGTCGGGCGTCAGGCCGACGCCCTTGCCGACATCGATGATATAAAGCGCCAGCACGCCGTGGCCGAAGAACACGACGCCCAAGCCGATCAGCGCCAGCCAACCGATCAGCGGCGGCGCCGCGGTGGAACGGCCGCCTTCGCCCGCCAGCGCCGCGCGCGGCGGCACAGGTACGGAGCGGACGAACAACAGGGCGGCGACCGAGGCCACCAGGTAGACCAGGAACAGGCCGTCCGCCTCGCTGGTGCCGGCTGGCGCGCCGGGCATCAGGTAGAGCTTGCCGGCCTTCGGCAGCACCAGCGCGAGGATGACGCCGAGCACGCCCACGGAGCTGTTAATAATGCCGAAAGTCTTTTCGGGCGTCCGGCTGTGGCCGGCCGCGTACATGACCATGGCGATCACCGATCCGGCGGCCAGGCCGGCGATGCCGCGCACCACGAACAGGGCCTCGATGCTGGGCACGAAAATGGTCGCCGCGTTCATCAGCGCGATGGCACCAATGCCCAACGTATAGACCTTGCGCGGCCGCAGCCCTGGCGCGATCTGGGAAAAGAACAGCGAACTGACCGCGATGCCGCCCAGTTCCATGGTGGCGACGGTGCCCGCCACGGTAAACGATACATGGAACGAGGTGACGAAGCTGGCGATGTTGAACGACATCGCCACCGCAGGCGAAAGCACCAGCAGAAGCAGGCAACTCAGCGCGATCAGGCGCAGGCCGCCAATGTCCATTTTTCCATCGGAAACGGCGTCGGTGGCGCGGGACATTCGCGTTCCTCCCCAAGATAGCGTTATACATCGGTAGGGCTTCGACGCTAGCTGACCTTGCCCTCGTTCAACGGCTTCCTTAAGCGCCGACTGACGCCGAGCGATGACCTGTTGTCGCCGCTGCTGGATGTGCGCGACGGTGTGAGTGTGCCGCTCGACAATGGCGAGTTGCTGTCGATCATCTCGCAAGTGCTGGTGTCCGCTCATAGACCACCACCAATTCCGTCGCCGCTGGCTGGACCCTGCTCATCGATACCCCGGACCGGCAAAAAATTCTGCGCGAGGATCCTCCGTGCATTGCCACCTTTGCCGAAGAAACCCAGCGTCTCAAATCTACTATGCGGGGCCTGCATCGGGTGGTGACACAGGATATGCAGCTTGGCGGCTACGCCATCCCAAAAGGCGCGCGGGTGATGCTGTGCTATGCTGCCGCCAACCGGGACGGCACCAAGTTCGCCGCACCGCACCGAACCAGCTGGACGCGTGCCGCGGAAATGCCGCCGCGCAACCGGCGTTCGACGCCGGCATTCATCACTGCCTGCGAGCCCAGATGGCCCGCTACGAGATGTGATCGCCGCGTTCGAGGCGATTCTTGCTCGCATGGACAACCTGGCCTATGCACCGGACCGCAACTGCTTCCAGCATCATCCGCA
>JAYTIS010000271.1:0-5379 GCA_043731725.1 Novosphingobium sp. | reverse complement strand
GCCAGATAGACCACCGCCGCGCCCACATCTTCGCCTTCCCCCATCCGCCCCATCGGAATCCGGGCGTTTAGCGCGTCTTTCTGGGAATCGGGCAGCACTTCGGTCATCGCGGTGCGGATAAAGCCCGGTGCGACGCAATTGACTGTGATCCCCCGGCTGGCGACCTCCTGCCCGAGCGACTTGGACAGGCCGACCAGCCCGGCTTTGGCGGCGGCATAATTGACTTGCCCGGGATTGCCGGTGGCGCCGACCACGCTGGTGATCGAAATGATCCGCCCGTGGCGTGCCTTCATCATCGGTTTGCAGGCCGCCCGCATCAGCCGAAATGCGGCCTCAAGGTTGACCCGAATCACCGCGTCCCACTCCTCGTCCTTCATCCGCATCGCCAGATTATCGCGCGTGATCCCGGCGTTGTTGACTAGGATATCGATCTTGCCGAGTGTATCGACCGTGGCTGGAATCAGGTGCTCGACTTGCTCGGTGTTCGACAAGTCACAGGTAATCTCAACGTGATCGTGACCATAAGTGTCGTTCAATTCCTCACGAAACGAACGCAACTTGGCCGGATTGGTCCCCGAAAGCGCCAACCGCGCGCCTTGTCGGGCCAAGGCATGGCTGATCGCCGACCCAATCCCCCCAGCAGCCCCGGTCACAAGCGCGGTCATGCCAGTGAGGTCAAACATGCGGTGTTCCATAGTGAAGGCTCCGAAGATTGATTCGCGCAAAGGCGCAAAGGCGCAAAGGCGCAAAGGCGCAAAGGTGTCACGGTTTGGGGCGATGGTTGTTTGCCAAGCGACGAATGCCTTCTTTCATGGTCTCACCGGAGAAATTTAGCAGCAGCCCTAAGGGCTGTTTGATAAGCCGAAGATAAGTCAGAACTTGCTTGGCATGGGCCCCAGACAATTTTTCGACCGACTTCAATTCTAGCACCAAACTATCTTCGACCAAAATATCGATCTTGAACGCGGCCTCGAACGTCATGCCATCATAGCTGACGTCAACCGGCTTTTGCCGCTCGATCTTATATCCTTTGCGCGCAAGCGCTCCCGCCAAAACAATTTCGTAAACGCTTTCGAGCAGCCCGGGGCCGAGCTCACGGTGAATCCGAATCGCCTCATGAACCACGTCGGCACTGATCGCATCCACATCCGTCACGAACTACCCCTTTGCGCCTTTGCGCCTTTGCGCCTTTGCGCGAACCAATCTAAAGCCCAGTTAAAAGCGCCTCGATATCAGCCATCGAGATCACGCTGGTTATATTCACGTCACTCACGCAGCGCCCGATCATCGGGCCCAGGACTTTGCCGCCGAGTTCGACGAAGTGTTCGACGCCGGCGGCGTGCATTGCAATCACGCTTTCGCGCCAACGGACCCGGCCGGTGACTTGCTCGACCAGCAGGCGCTGTACTTCGGCGGGATCAGTGACCATCGCCGCAGTGACATTGGCGTAGAGCGGTACGCGCAGCGCGCCGGGCGGGGTCTTGCCCAGCGCTTCGGCCATTGCTTCGGCGGCGGGCTGCATCAGCGGGCAGTGGAACGGGGCGGAGACCGGCAGCAGCACGCCGCGCTTGATCTCGAATTCCTTGACCATGGCGACCGCGCGATCAATCGCCGCCTTGTAGCCGGAAAGGACGACTTGCCCCGGATCGTTGTCATTGGCGACGGTGCAAATTTCGCCTTGGGCAGCAGCTTCGGCGAGCGCTTGCGCTTTTGTCAGGTCTGCCCCGAGCAGCGCGCACATTGCACCGACGCCGACCGGCACCGCCGCCTGCATCGCCTGACCGCGCAGCTTGAGCAGCCGCGCGGTATCGGCCAGGCTGAACGCCCCGGCGGCGCACAGCGCGGTATATTCGCCCAAGCTGTGCCCGGCTACGAACTGCGCCTTATCGGCCAGCGTAATTCCGCCTTCTTGTTCGAGCACGCGCAGCACCGCGATGGCATTGGCCATAATCGCCGGCTGCGCATTTTCGGTCAGCAGCAGCGCCTCGTCTGGCCCTTCGCGCATGATCGCGAACAGCTTTTGCCCTAGCGCGTCGTCAACCTCTTCGAACACCGCGCGTGCGGCAGGACTCGCGGCCGCGAGGTCTGCGCCCATGCCGATCTTTTGGCTGCCCTGTCCGGGAAAAACAAACGCTCGCATTGTCTTTTTCTCCTGCTCTCATTCGTCATCCCGGCCCATCGACACGCTCTGGATAAACTTCTAGCCGTTGGCCAGAAGGCCGGGACCCAGTCCATAGAAAAACGCCGCTGCGCGACATTATTCGCGCGGTCTGAGTCTCGGCCTTCGCCGGGATGACGGGTTTTTTGCAATCCGCGCTGTAGCTAACGCTAGCTGCGGCGCGCAAGCCCGAACGGGACGATCTTGTTGGCCACATCGTGCCCGATATCAGCCCGTCCAAGGTAAGCGATGCCTGCGCGGACACACCAATATTGCGCGATTTGTTCGGAGCTGTGGCCGAATGCGACCTCGTTTTCGGGCACTGCGCTGACCCGGCCTAGCCGCAGACCGGCTATGCCCGTCAAGTGCGCGGTGACATGAAAGAACAGCCGGTCGACGGCATAGTTGTATTCCGCCACCTCCTCGACCAGCACCACGTGGCCGGTCAGGTCGGGCATCAACGGCGTGCCGCACAACATCGCCAGGGTCGTCAGGTTGAAGGCTGCGCTGGGCCGTGCGTCCAGCCCCGGCTCAAGGTCCGCAGTATCACCCATCAGCCAGCCGAGCGTGCGCCGCACTGCGACTTCACCGCCGTCGCGGCGAATGTCGGTGGGCATCGGCGCGTGGATCTGACGACCAATCCCGCGCGCATAAAGCCCGGCCAGCAAGGTTCCGCCGTCCGAATAGCCGAGGTAGCTTTTGTGCGCCGCTGCCGTGCCCAGCCCGGCCAGCGCGTCCTGAGCAATCCGCACCGCGCCATAGCCCCCGCGCGCGAACCACACTGCGTCCAACGCCGGATCGTTGGCGCAATCGAGCAAGGCCGTCAGGCGCTGCGCATCGCTGCCGGCAAAATGGCCTTCATTGAGGAAGCACTGCGGGTGGAAATGCAGCTCCAACCCGGGGAAATCCGCTGCCAGCGCGGTGACCCGGGCGGCATCGTCAGGCGTCAGTGAGCGCGACGGTGCGCAGATGGCGATTGCAGGCATAGCGCTTCCTAACCCGGTTGCGCTGACTGGCCCAGTTGTCTTTTTGAGCGAGCCCGCATACCGGGATGACCATGACCGCGCTTACTGCCCACCCCTGGTTCTTCTGCGGTATCGGCGGATCGGGCATGTTGCCGCTGGCGCTGATCCTGCGCGGTGCCGGGGCGCAGGTGGCGGGATCGGACCGCGGCCGCGATCAAGGCCGCACGCCCGAAAAGTTCACCTGGCTGGAAAGCTTGGGCTTCGCTTTACACCCACAGGATGGCAGCGGGATTATCTCGGCCGAGCAAACGCTGGTCGCTTCGGCGGCGGTCGAGAATACTGTGCCCGAGATGGTTCGCGCAGTCGAACTGGGCTGTCCGCGCATGTCGCGCGCTGAATTACTCGCCATGCTGTTCAACGCCGCCCCTACCCGGATCGCGATCGGCGGGACCAGCGGCAAAAGCACGGTCACCGGCATGGCGGGATGGATCATGGACCAGGCCGGGCGCGACCCGACCATCATGAACGGCGCGGTGATGAAGAATTATGTCTCGTCCAGCGCGCCGTTCGCCAGCGCTCGCGTGGGCGGCGGCGGCGTGTTCGTCTCTGAAGTTGATGAGAGCGACGGTTCGATCGCACTGTACGATCCGACCGTCGCAGTGCTGAGCAATGTCAGCCTCGATCATAAGAGCCTAGACGAGCTTAGGTCGCTGTTTGGTGCCTTTGTGCAGCGTGCTGCAGTGGCTGTGATAAATTGCGACGATGCCGAGGCGGCGGCGCTTATCCCGCAAGCTAAGTCATTGATTAGTTTTGGTATTGACAGTCCGACAGCGATGATCGGAGTTGCTCCAGGCTCGATTGTCGAGGCGCCGACAAATCTGTCCGCGACAATCCTCGACCGGCGCGATGGCAGGTCAGCCCGGTTGGAGCTTAAGGTTCCCGGCCATCACAACTTGGCTAATGCACTTGCCGCCATTGCCGCTTGTAGCGCCGCTGGTGTATCCTTTTCCGAGGCCATACACGCACTTGGCTCGTTCGCTGGACTTGCAAGGCGGTTCGACATTGTTGGCACCAGCCCTGCGGGGGTGACCGTGATCGACGATTTCGGTCACAACCCGGACAAGGTCGCGGCCACGCTCCAAACACTCAAAGCCCACCCCGGCCGCATCATCGCGTTTTTCCAACCGCACGGCTACGGTCCTCTACGCCAAATGGGCGCGGAACTAGCGCAGACTTTTGCGCGGTTGCTTGGCCCGGATGATCTGACGATCCTTTGCGATCCGGTCTATTTCGGCGGCACGGTCGACAAAACCGAGGGCAGCGAACGGATCGCGGGCTTGATCCGCGCGGCTGGGGGTCACGCTGAGCACATCCCGGCGCGCGAAGATTGTGCCGCACGCATTGTCCAGCTTGCCCGCCCCGGCGACCGATTAGTGATCATGGGCGCACGCGACGATACTTTGGCATTGTTTGCCCGCGACCTATTGGCCGCGCTGACTTAACCGTTTGGCCCGCACACCCCGACTGGACTTGCATTCCCCGGGAAACTCGCTAAGCGCCGCCCCTTCCTGCGGTTCGCCGCGGGAAATCACAGAAAGCCGGAGGGGCCCCGCAATCGTGCGGATCGCCAGCGATCGGTTGGAATGATGAAAGGCACATGCATGCCGATGTACGAGCATGTCTTCCTGGCGCGCCAGGATTTGAGCCAAGCGCAAGTCGATGCGCTGGCCGCTACCGCCACCCAGATTGTTGAAGCCGGCGAAGGCAAGGTCACCAAGACCGAGTCCTGGGGCCTCAAGAACCTGGCTTATAAGATCAAGCGCAACCGCAAAGCGCACTTCGTGATGATCAATATCGATGCCCCTGCAGGCGTCGTGGCCGAGCTGGAACGCCAGACCGGGATCAACGAAGATGTGATCCGCTGGATGACCGTCCGTGTCGAAACGCACGAAGAAGGCCCCAGCGTGATGATGCGCAAGAACGACCGTGAGCGCACCAAGCGCCGCGAACGCGAGGAGTATTGAGCATGGCTCGCGCATTTTTCCGCCGCCGCAAGAGCTGCCCGTTCTCGGGCAAAGGTGCCCCGGTCATCGACTATAAGGACACGCGGTTGCTGCAGGGCTATATGTCCGAACGCGGCAAGATCGTACCGTCACGGATCACTGCCGTTTCCGCCAAGAAACAGCGCGAGCTGGGTCAGGCGATCAAGCGCGCCCGCCACCTGGGCCTGTTGCCCTACCTCGTAAAGTAAGGGGA
>JAYTIS010000270.1:0-5352 GCA_043731725.1 Novosphingobium sp. | reverse complement strand
GCGCGATGCGGTGCTCAGCCTGAAGCAGATTTCCGTGAGTTTCGCGCCCGGAACGACTCAGGCCCAGGCAACAGAAAAAGCTAAGCAATTCGCCGAGGCGATGAAAGGTGCACACGGCTGTGCGACGGTCGATCCAATCGCGAAAGGGCTAGGCGCCGAGGTGGTGATCAACGACCAGATCAAGGCGCGCGAATTGCCCGCGCAGCTCCAGACTATGGTGCTGGGCCTGAGCCTGGGTGAAACAACTCCTCCGTTCGGCTCGATTACTGAAGGAGTGCGGGTGTTGATGCTGTGCGGACGCGATGATCCGGCGGCGGGTGGCGCGCCGACATTCGAACAGGTCGAGGGCCAGATTCTGGACGAACGTATCAACAAGCGGTCGCAGACTTATTTGCGCGATCTGCGCCGCGACGCGGTGATCGACTACGGCAGCTGATGGATTTGCCGCCGCTCGCCATTTCGCTCGGCGATCCGGCGGGGGTTGGGCCGGAACTGATTGCTGCCGCTTGGGCGCAGCGCGAAGAAAACGATTTACCGCCCTTCTTCGTCGCCGGCGGTGCCGAAGTGCTCCGCGCGGCAGCCGCGCGGCGCGGGCTAGCGGTGCCGATCGCAGAACTGTTTCATCCGGCCGAGGCATTCAATAATTTTGACCACGCCCTGCCAGTATTGGCCGGGGCTGACGGGACCTATTCCCCAGGTTCACCTGATCGTGCCGGGGCAACATTGGCATTGGCCTCGCTCAGCGAAGCGACAGAACTGGTCAAACGCGGCGAAGCGTCCGCGCTGGTCACTGCCCCCATCGCCAAAGCACTGCTCGCTGAGGTGGGCTTTGCCTATCCCGGCCAAACCGAATTCGTCGCCGCCGCCTGCTCCTATGCGCCCGGCGATGCCGTGATGATGCTGGCCGGGCTGCAGCTGCGCACGGTGCCGCTGACAGTACATGTAGCGCTAAAGGACGTGCCTGGCCTGATCACCAGCGCGCTGATCGAACGCAAGGCGCGGATCGTCGCTATGGCATTGGTGCGCGATTTCGGGATCGAGCGCCCGCGGATAGCCGTTGCCGCGCTTAACCCCCATGCCGGCGAGCAAGGCCGGATGGGCGATGAAGACAGCCACATCATCGCCCCGGCTGTCGCCGCGCTGGCCGCCGAAGGGATTGCGATCACCGGTCCGCACAGCGCCGACGGTCTGTTCACGGCTCACGCGCGGGGCAGCTACGATGTGGCGCTGTGCATGTATCACGATCAAGCATTGATACCTCTGAAAACGCTGGAATTTGATAACGGCGTCAATGTCACCCTTGGGCTGCCGCTGGTCCGCACCAGCCCCGATCATGGGACAGCTTTCGGTATTGCCGGCACCGGCACTGCTGATCCCGGCGCAATGATCGCCGCAATTCGTATGGCCGGTGAATGCGCCGCGCGACGTTATGGCGACTGAGCTACCGCCGCTGCGCGAAGTGATCGCGCGCCACGGCTTGGCTGCCAGCAAGGCGCTGGGCCAGAACTTCCTGCTCGACGAGCAGTTGCTCGGCCGGATTGCCAAAATCCCGGGCCAACTGACAGGCCACCGAGTGCTCGAAGTTGGCCCCGGCCCCGGGGGGCTGACCCGCGCGCTTCTGCGCGCCGGCGCCGTGGTCACCGCGATCGAAATGGACCGCCGCTGCCTGCCTGCGCTGGTTGAACTGGCCGAGGCATTTCCCGGGCAGCTGACCGTGATCGAAGGTGACGCCACCAAAGTACCGCACGGCATCGAAGGTCCGTTCCACATCGTCTCTAATTTGCCTTACAACGTGGGTACCGCGTTGTTCGTCGGCTGGTTGAGCGGAGCGACCTGGCCGCCGCAATGGGTCAGCCTGACCTTGATGTTTCAGCAGGAAGTGGCCGAGCGAATTGTCGCTGCGCCGGGTGGCAGCGCGTTCGGGCGGCTAGCGGTGCTGGCACAGTGGCGGGCAGAAGCCAGGATCGCGATGAAAGTCCACCGCAGCGCCTTTACACCGCCCCCCAAGGTGATGAGCGCGGTGGTACACGTGGTGCCGAAGCCGATGCCCGCGGGCGTTTCAGCGAAGATGCTCGAACGCCTCACCGAAGCGGCGTTTGGCCAACGCAGGAAAATGTTGCGCCAGAGTTTGAAGGGGCTACCCAAAGCTCTCGATTCGCTGGAGCGATTGGGTATCGATGCGCAACGGCGTGCAGAAACCTTGAGCGTCCACGAATTTGAGGCACTCGCGCGCCAGATGGGAAACCAGCGCTAGGTCCGACCTTTTATGCGATATTATGCCCCTGTATTGCGTTGAAATTGGGAACTCACTTTCATATCAACCGTTGGGCAGCAGAGGCTGCATCTGTGATTTGGAGTAATTTCGTGGGTTGAATCGTTTCTGTTGCGTGTTTCGCAAGAGGCTAAAATGATCTAACCTGTCGGCGGATGATACTACCGTAAACATCAGAACGCCGAACAATTTCGATTAACCAAATCGCTTCAGTCGCCGTGCACCGTCTCCACGCCAGGGAATTCCACAGTCAGAAGGTCATAACGCAGTCTGCCGCTGACAGAACATAAGGGTTGAAAAATGAAGTCTCTCAAATTCGTCGCGCTCGGTCTCGCAGCCGTAAGCGGCAGCGCGATGGCTGCGAACGGTAACGATCAATCGTCCAGTGCGATCGCCGCCAATAACGCCGCTACTGCTCAGGCCGACACCAACAGTTTTGAACTTTCAACCGGCTTTGATTACTCTATCGGCAAGTACGGTGCAGCGGTCGACACCAGCGTCAAGTCTGTTCCGATTGAGGGGAAGGCCCAGCTCGGCCGATTGCGGCTGCAGGCCTCGCTGCCGTATGTCTGGATCACAGGCCCAGGGCAGATCGTCGGCGGTGTAGTGGTCGGTTCGTCCAGTCCCACTGCGGTTGCAAAACGGCAAGGTCTGGGCGATCTCAATCTTAGTGCGGCCTATCGCCTGACTAATGAGAGCGGCGTGTTGCCGGTTATTGAGTTGGGCGGAAATGTGAAGCTGCCGACCGCCGATACCACGATTGGTACCGGCAAAACCGACTACGGCGTCAACGTCGCACTGTACAAATCGGTTGGACCGCAGGTCACGCTGTTTGGCTCGGTCGGTTATTCCTGGCTCGGCAGCCCAGCAGCGTACCAACTCAGGAACGGGATTACGGCATACGGCGGGCTCAACATTCGCCCTGACCCCGCGATCAATCTTGGTGCCAGTGTTGCCTACCGTGAGCCGGTTGCCACCGGTCTGCAGGGTCAGACGGTCGTTTCACCGTATATGACCTATCGGTTCAGCCAGCACCTCGGGTTTACCGCCTACGGGACCGCTGGGCTCAACAATGCCAGTCCGCGCGTGGGTGGCGGAGTTCGACTGACATTGTTTCAATAAACCAACGGGGATCAGCTTGGGGGCAAGCCGTGGCTGTAAGGCCATCAATTGTAACCAGAGTATCAACGAGGAGTAGATGACATGAAGACCTTTCTGTATAGCCTGAGCGCCGCTTCGGCACTGGCTTTAACCGCTGGTGCAGCTTTGGCCGGACCCCCGGCTGGAGTACCAGTCGGTCCGCCGGCAGGTATTCCGCAGGGTCCGCCAGCCGGTATTCCACACGGTCCTCCCGCCGGTATACCGCATGGTCCGCCAGCCGGTGCCGTTACGCATATCCCGGCAGGTGTTACCACTGGCATCAACGCTCATGCGTCGAGCCATGCCAGCACCGGCGCAGGCAATGCTTCGGTTCGGGCCAATGGTTCGGCGTCAACCGGCACGACTAAGGCGGCAGCTGGCAAAGCAAAGGCGACAGCTGGCCAAGCACGAGCCGATGATCTCGCCGAGGCAGCCACTGAGGCCGGCGACGCTTCGCTTGGCAAGGGCGCTTCATTGCTGGGCAAGCTGAATGCGGCGCATGCATCACAAACCGCACTCGATCATGCCTCACCTAAATCGGTGGTCGGGATGTTGGCAATTTATAAGAAGGCAACCTTGGCCGCGAATGCTGCCATCGCGACCGACACCAGTCTGATTAGTGCCCAGCAGACCAAAATAACTGCGGATACTACAGCGGTTAATACCGCGCAGGCAGCGCTGGACGCATTGAAAGCCGCAGCCACTCCGGATGCGGCTGCGATAGCGACAGCTACGACGGCTCTGGCAACGGCGAAGGCCACGCTTACGACTGATCAGAACCAGCTGCTCACCCTGCAAAGCAACCTGGCTGCGGCGCAATTGGCTGCAGCCAGTGCACTGTCCACGCTGGCCAGCAGCACCAAAACTACGATCACGGCCGATGCCTTGGTCAAGCTGAATGCGCTGCTGGGAATTTAATTCCGCAAGTCGCATCTCGAACAAATGAGGGCAGCGGCCGGAGGTCGCTGCCCTTTTTGCTGTTCAGGCGACTTGTGCCTTTTTCTTCCGTCGCCATGCGTGCAGCAATGGCTCGGTATAGCCGTTGGGCTGTTCGACACCCTTGAACACCAGCTCGCATGCCGCTTGGAACGCGAGGCTGGTTTTCCAGTTGCCGTCCATCGGTTCATAGCCTGGATCGCCCGCGTTCTGCGCGTCGACTTTGGCCGCCATGCGCTGCAATGCGTCCATCACCTGCGCCTGGCTGCACACCCCGTGCAGCAGCCAATTGGCCATGTGTTGCGAGGAAATACGCAAGGTGGCGCGGTCTTCCATCAGGCCGACGTCGTTGATGTCGGGCACCTTTGAGCAGCCCACCCCAGCGTCGATCCAGCGCACCACGTATCCAAGCAAGCCTTGCGCATTGTTATCGAGCTCCTCGCGCACTTCGGCCTCGGACCAGTTGGTCCCGCCGGCCAGCGGTACGGTTAGCAAATCTTCGAGCCCGGGCGTGGGGCGCAGCGCCAGTTCGCGCTGGACCGCAAATACGTCGACCTGATGGTAATGCATCGCGTGCAGCGTCGCTGCGGTGGGAGACGGCACCCAAGCAGTGTTCGCCCCCGCTTTCGGGTGGCCGATCTTCTGGACCATCATGTCGGCCATCATATCAGGCGCGGCCCACATGCCCTTGCCGATCTGCGCCTTACCCGAGAGACCGCAGGTGAGCCCGATCTGAACATTGCGGGCTTCATATGCGGCAATCCACGGAGTGCTCTTCATCGCACCCTTACGTAGCATCGCTCCGCCGCGCATCGAGGTGTGCATCTCATCCCCGGTGCGATCAAGGAAGCCGGTGTTGATGAAAACGATCCGATCCCGCACCGCGTGGATGCAGGCCGCGAGGTTAGCCGATGTGCGGCGTTCCTCGTCCATCACCCCGACCTTAATCGTGTTCCGTGCGAGGTCGAGTAGGTCTTCCACCCCGTCAAATAGGTCGTTGGTAA
>JAYTIS010000269.1:0-4076 GCA_043731725.1 Novosphingobium sp. | reverse complement strand
AAGGCGACCGGAGGTCAACGCCGCGCGCGGCGCTTTCCGTTAGCCCTCGACCATTTCAGCCAGCTCAAGCCAGCGCTCTTCCGCCGCATCCTTCTCCGACCGGGCCCGGTCGATTGCCTTGGTCAGCGCGTCAAACTTAGCCGGGTCGCGGGCGTATAGCGCTGGGTCGTGCAGCGCCGCCTCGTCGCGTGCGATGCCGGCTAGCAGCTCTTCGATTCGCTCGGGCAGCCGTTCGTAATCGCGCTGATCCTTGTAGGTCAGTTTGGCATTCTTGAGCGGCAGTGGCGGCGCAGCTTCTGCGGCCGGTTTGGCGCTTTTGACCGGTGAATTGCGCTGGCTGCGCTGCTTGATCCAATCGCCATAGCCGCCCGCGACAATATCAACCTTGCCCGAGCCGTCGAGCCCCAAGGTCACGGTCACCGTGCGGTCAAGGAAATCCCGATCATGGCTGACGATCAGCACGGTGCCATCGTAATCGGCGATCACTTCTTGCAGCAGATCGAGCGTTTCGAGATCGAGATCGTTGGTCGGCTCGTCCAGCACCAGCAAGTTTGACAGCCGCGCAAATTCGCGAGCCAGCAGCAGCCGTGAACGCTCCCCGCCCGAGAGGGTGCCGACTTTGGCATCGACCAGTCCGGGCTCGAACAGAAAGTCCTTCAGATAGCCTTGGATATGTTTGCGCACCCCGCGCACGTCGATCCAGTCGCCGCCCTCGGCCAGTACATCGCGCACACTTTTTTCTGGGGACATCAGGCTGCGCTGCTGGTCGATCACCACCCCGTCCAGGGTCTTGGCCAGTGTGATCGTGCCTTCATCTGGGGCCAATTCGCCAGTCAGCAGCCTGAGCAGTGTGGTCTTGCCCGCCCCATTGGCGCCGACCACACCGATCCGGTCACCGCGCGTAATGCGCAAAGAGAAGTCTTTGATGATCGCCCGCTCGCCGAACCGTTTGGTGACCTTGTCGGCGACAATCACCGCCTTGGTTTTCACGTCGTCGCTGGCCAGATTGAGCTTGGCCGTGCCGGTCGGGGTAAGCATCGCGGCGCGGGCGGCGCGCATTTCCCACAGTTTGGAGAGCCGGCCCTGATTGCGTTTGCGCCGTGCGGTCACTCCGCGTTCAAGCCAGTGCGCTTCGAGTTTCAGCCGGGCATCGAGCTTATCAGCGGCGCGGGCTTCCTCGGCATAGATCGATTCCATCCAGCTCTCATAGCCGCCGAACCCGATCTCCTTGCGTCGCAGTGCTCCGCGATCGAGCCACAGCGTCGCTTTGGTCAGCCGCTCAAGGAAAGTCCGGTCATGGCTGATCGCCACGAACGCACCGGTGTAGCGTGAGAGCCAGGCTTCAAGCCAGTCGATCGCCGCCAAATCGAGGTGGTTAGTCGGCTCGTCGAGCAACAGCAGGTCTGGCTTTGATGCCAGCGCCCGGGCCAGCGCGGCGCGGCGGCGTTCACCGCCACTGGCGCTGTCCGCGGGGCGGTTGAGGTCGATCCCTAGCTGCTCGGCAATCGCCTCGACCTCATGCTGGGCGGGGGCGTCTTTGCCTGACAGCGCAAAATCCAGCAGCGTGGGATAGCCTGTGAAAAACGGATCCTGTTCGAGCATGACGATCCGGGTGCCGGGCTGGATCGAACGGCGGCCCCGGTCGGCCTCAACCTCGCCCGCGATCAGTCGGAGAAGGGTGGTCTTGCCCACACCGTTACGCCCAATCAGCGCCAGTCGGTCACGCGGGCCAATGAACAGGTCAAGCCCTTGAAAGAGCCAGCCAGAGCCCTGAATCAGGCCCAGGTCTTCCCAAGAAAGGATTGGTGCAGCGGCCATCGGCGCGGGGCCTAGGGGCAGCGGGCCGGGTTGACAAGGCAGCTTGCGCGCTGTGCCGGGTTTCCTACCACGGCGGCTTCTGCCATGGTCGCCGCCGCGGCCGGGACCGGACGTGTTTTTTGATTTTTGAACCCTGTGAAGTTTGTGAAGTTCCGATGCGCACAGTTTGGCTAAATGGCGAATTTCTCCCCGAAGCCGAGGCGAAAGTCTCGATCTTTGATCGCGGGCTGACCTTTGGCCAAGGGGTCTATGAAGTCTCGCCGGTGATCGACGGCAAGTTCCGCAACTGGGCCTACCATGCTGCCCGGCTCGAACGCTCAAAGACCACGGCTTTGATCGAAGACCAAACCGATTGGCCTGCGGTGTTGAGCGAGCTAATCGAACGCAATGCGCTCAATGAGGGGCGGGTTTATCTGCAACTCACCGGCGGGACGCAACTCGATCGCATGTTTCCCAACCCGCAGCCGTCGCTGCCCGCCACCAGAATTGCTTACACCCAGGCCGACACGCTGATCGTCAATCCGCTGGCGCAGCGCGGTCTCAAGATTGTGCTGCGACCCGATGCGCGCTGGCAGCTGCGCGGGGCCAAGACCACGCAACTGCTTTATGCGGTGCTGATGAAACAGGAAGCGATCGAGGCTGGGGTCGACGATGCTTGGCTAGTCGAACACGGTGTGATTACCGAGGCGACCAGTTCCAACGCGCATATTATCGATGCGCGCGGGGTGTTGGTCTCGCACCCGGTGACTCACGGCGTTCTGCCGGGGGTGACACGGATCTGCACGCTGGAAATTGCTCGGGAAATTGGACTGGAAGTGGAAGAACGACCGTTCAGCCCTGAAGAACTGTTCGCGGCGCGCGAGGCGTTTATTTCGGGCGCGGGCACGCTGCTGCTGCCAGTCGTCGAAGTCGATGGCCGACCGATTGGCAACGGCGGGCCGGGCACGCTCACCAGCGAACTGCGCAAACGCTATATTGCCTTGCTGAAAGCCAGCTAAGCCATTCATTCGCTGTTCAATCCTTGGCGCTTAGAGCCGCGAGAGTCATGAAAACGCTTCTCACCTTACTGCTTGCACTGGCCGTAATCCCGGTCACGCCGGCGCTAGCCGGCCCGGGCGGTGCGCAGGAAAAAGCGCGCCGCGAAGTACGCGCAGGCAACGTCCGTTCGCTACGGGAGATTGAAGGCGCGGTGCTGCCACAAATGCGCGCCGCGCAGTATATCGGGCCTGAATATGATCCGGCCGCCTACGTCTATCGGCTCAAATTCATTCAGGATGGCCACGTGATTTTCGTCGATGTCGATGCCCGTTCGGGCCAAGTCATGCGCGAATCGCGCTAGGCGCTCGCAAAGACACCCGCCTTGACGGTTTCTACCTCAAGTCCCATCTGACCGTCAGAAACATCTGGGGAATCCCGCAATGCGCATCCTGATCGTCGAGGACGAACCGACCCTCGGCAAGCAATTGAAAAGCACCCTCGAAGGCAACGGCTACGCGGTCGACTTGTCGATCGATGGCGAAGACGGGCATTTCATGGGCTCAACCGAGGAATATGACGCGGTCATCCTCGACTTGGGCCTGCCTGAAATTGATGGCCTGACCGTGCTGGGGATGTGGCGCAAGGAAGGCCGCAAGTTCCCGGTGCTGGTGCTGACCGCGCGCGATAGCTGGTCGGACAAAGTGGCCGGGCTCGATGCCGGCGCTGACGATTATCTGGCCAAGCCGTTCCAGACCGAAGAGCTGATCGCGCGGCTGCGCGCGCTGATCCGCCGCGCTTCGGGCAATACCAGTTCGGAATTGATCGCGGGCGAAGTGCGGCTCGATACCCGCTCGGGCCGGGTCACACTTGCGGGCGAGCCCGTCAAGTTGACCGCGCAAGAATACAAGCTGCTGTCTTATTTGCTGCATCACAAAGGCAAGGTGGTCAGCCGCACCGAACTGATCGAGCATATTTACGACCAGGATTTTGACCGCGATTCCAATACGATCGAAGTGTTCGTCACTCGTATCCGCAAAAAATTGGGCGCTGAGGTGATCACGACCATTCGCGGCCTGGGCTATAGCCTCGACGATCCGGCGCTGCCCGGGCGCGGCTAAGCCTCGCTGTGGAGCTCGAAGATTCCGTCATTACACGGCATACCGGATCACTGTCACGCCGGATGATGTTGATTGCCGCCGCGTGGATTTCGGTGCTGCTGCTCGGTGGCGGACTGGCGCTTGACCAAACCCTGACCGGGCTGATCACCCGCAATTTCGATA
>JAYTIS010000268.1:0-3584 GCA_043731725.1 Novosphingobium sp. | reverse complement strand
TCGGGGCGATCGCCGCGCACAGCCGCATCGCCGATCAGGATAGCGCTGTGCTTGGCGCCGAAGCCATGATCGCCGAACTGGCGGCGGACAATCGCAGCCTGATCGCCGCGTTGCGCGAAGCCAAGGCGGCGGCTTGCAACGCGGGCGACAATGCCACCGAAGGTGCCGCCGACGACTGGACCGATCAGGCCGAGCAGCGCATCTGGTTCCTGACTGCCTTGCTCGGCTAACCTGGGCCATTGCAGCGCAGCGTTGCCACCCGTTTCGCAGGACCCGCAGGGATGCTAGGGGTGCTTGATGAACCAGATTAGGATCCGCCCCAAGACCACTGACGGGGACGTTACCAAGTGGCTGGAAGCGCACGTGGCGCAGGCCTTGCGCTGCGTCACAGGTCAAGTCGCAATCACGATCCCGGGCGGGTCAACCCCGTTTCCGATTTTGGCGCTGATGGATGCGGGCGCACTCGACTGGAAGCGGATCGCGGTCTGGCCGGGCGACGACCGGATCGTGCCCGAGAGCCACCCGGCCAGCAACGTCGGACGGATCCGCGCTGCTCTAGAGCCGCTGGGGGCGACAGTGGTGCCGCTGACCGAGACTGCCATGCCGCCCCACTTTGCGCTGACCTGGCTGGGCATGGGCGGCGACGGGCACATCGCCTCGCTGTTTCCCAACACCGATCCGCAAGTTGACGACCCTCAGCCGGTGCGGCGGTTGACCCCAGATCCGCTTCCGCCCGAAGCTCCGTTCGACCGGCTCAGTTTAACGATCCCGGCGCTGCTCAATTGCGACGCGGTGCTGTTTGTGATTCGCGGCGAGGCCAAGGCCGCACTTTTTGCGGCAGCCACACGCGGCGAAAACGATCTGCCAGTGGCGCGCCTGCTTGGTGCCGCGCAGCAACCGGTGACATGCTTCACCTAATCCCGGCGCCGCTCCACCGGCTTGCCCTGCGGCTGGCGCACGCGGTGCGGCGGCGCTGGTGGCGGATGTTTCGCGTGCGGCTCGAAGGGTGCCGTGTGCTGGCGTTCGATAGCACGGGTCAAGTGCTGTTAGTCCGCCATTCTTATGGCAGCGGCGCATGGCTGTTGCCCGGTGGCGGGATCGCACACGGAGAGGCGCCGCTGGCGGCGGCGCAGCGCGAACTGACCGAGGAAACCGGCCTTAGCTTGACGCACGCACGCTGCCTCGCCGTAATCGACGAGCCACTTTATGGAACGGTAAACCGCGTCCATCTGGTGTGCGGCACGGCGCAAGGCGAGCTGCGCTGCGACGGGCGCGAGGTGATTGCTGCGCGCTTCTTTGCGGCGGCTGACTGGCCCGAAGGTCTGTCACCCAGGCTAGCCACCCAGCTAAATGGCTGGCTGGCGCAGGTCCGCGCGCCGGGCTGATACAAGCCGGCTCGGGGCTAAGCTGCCCCGGGCCGAGCGACGCATTCAATCGGAGCGGCGCAGACTATTTGCCCGACTTCGCCTCGTTGACCACTTCGAGCGCGGCCGCGCCCAGTGTCTTGCATTTCGGCACTTCGGTTTCGATGAAGCCATTGCTCTTTTCCTTGTCAGCCAACACCGCGATGATCACGTCGACGTCCTTCGACGTGTCGGCCATGACAACCTTGGCGTCTTTGCTCGCGCTCACCGCCGCGATTACCTGCAGCGCCGTCGCCTGGCTGTTGAAGAGATCGATCTGGGCCTTGTTCTTGGTCGCGCCGCCATCGAGGCTCAGCACCCCGACCACGACATTGGTAATCGCCGCACAGTGGACCAGATCTTCGTACTTCAGCTTGTCTTCAGCGCGGGCCATGCCCGACAAGGAAAACGCTGCGAGCGCCGCAGAGGCGGCTGCAAATCGAAATTTCATAGCAATAAATCTCCCCAAGAAGTCCAAACACCAATTAGCCGCGGCGCAACTTCCGACCTCCGAAAATCTGCTCCGGTTGCATCGCAAACGAAGATTTTCGGACCTCGATGTCCCCAAACGCACGCCTATTTTCCGGTCTTGGACTCGTTGATTACTTGCACCGCGGCTTGGCCCACAGTGTTGCACTTCGGCACTTCGGTGGCGATGAACGGCTTGCTCTTGTCCTTGTCGGCGAGCACCGCGATGATCACGTCGGTTTCCTTCGACGTATCGGCCTGAACGGTTGCAGTGTCTTTGTTCGAACCGATCGACGCGATGGCCATCAGCGCCGCAGCTTGTGAATTGATGGTCTCGATCTGATCCTTATTCTTGGTCTTGCCATCATCAAGGCTGAGGACACCGGCGACGACCATGTTGGTCGCCGCGCAGTGGATCAAATCTTCATAGTTGAGTTTGTCGTCAGCGCTGGCCATGCCGGACATGGAAACCGCTGCGAGTGCCCCAATGGCGGCTGCAAATCGAAATTTCATCACAACAAATCCCCTAAAAGAGCTCAAAATCAGTTCTTGCCCCGGCAGCCTGCACTCAACGGAACGAATTTTCGCGACTTTCCGCTCAGCGCTGATTTCCGACCACAGCTCTTAACAATACACAGTCTTGATCGCAGTTTTTCGCTGACCTAAAGCTGAACGGACCACGCCCTGTGGCGGCGTTAATTCGACGGTTCTACGCGCTTTGCCATCAACAGCAAATTCAGTTGGAGTTTGCCCCGGCTTGGTGCCCAATTCGGCCAGCTTGGACCGATCGCACGGCAAGATTTATACCCCCACTCAGCTTTCGCCAATTTCATACCGTATCGCACGGGAATTACTTGCAAAAAAATCGACAGTCAAAACGGCAAGCTACCCTGTGTCGGCCCGATTTGGGGCAGTTCCGGTTCGGCTTCATCGTCCAGCGCTGACAAGGTCAGTCCGACCAGCCGCACCGGTTGCGCCAAGGGCAATACTTCATCGAGCAGAGTGTGGCTGATCGCAGCAAATTCGGCCTGGCTTGCCACCGGCCGCGGCACCGAGCGCGCGCGGGTCAACTGGCTGAAATCGCCGTGCTTAAACTTGAGCGTCACAGTGCGGCCGCGGCTGTTCGACTTTTCGATCCGCTGCCAGGTCAGTTCGATGATCCGCGCCAGAACATCGCGCAGCGCCGAACCAGATGAAATGTCCTTGTCGAGCGTGCGCTCGGTGCCGACCGATTTGCGCGCGCGGTTGGCCTTGACCCGGCGCAGGTCGATACCCCGCGCGGCGCGGTACAGGTAATCGGCCTGGGCACCGAAGTGACGGCGCAGAAAGGCGATATCGCAGCGCGCCAGATCGGCTCCGGTTTCAATCCCCAGCCCGGTCATCTTCTCCGCCCCGCGCGGGCCAATGCCGAAGAACCGGCGCACCGGCAGCACTGCGACAAACGCTGCGCCATCACCAGGTCTGATCACACACAGCCCATCGGGCTTGTTCTGATCGCTGGCCAACTTGGCGAGAAATTTGTTGTACGAAACCCCGGCGCTGGCGGTCAGCCCGGTTTCGCGCTTGATCCGCGCCCGGATCAGTTCGGCAATTCGCACCGCCGAGCCGATCCCCTTCAAATCTTCGGTCACGTCGAGGAACGCTTCATCGAGGCTGAGCGGTTCGACGTGCGGGGTGTAATCGAGGAAAATGTCGCGGATCTGGCGGGACACT
>JAYTIS010000267.1:0-2112 GCA_043731725.1 Novosphingobium sp. | reverse complement strand
GGTGGTCAGCCTGAACGATGTGCGGGCCGCGCGCCAAACCCTGTGGCAGCGTCCGCAATTCCGTTTTGCCGCCGGTTCGGCCATCGCCGCCTCGCTGGTGATTGCCGTGCTGGTGGGTGGACGCGGCGGCACGCCGGACGGTTATGCTAACAATCAGCTCGCCACCGCGCTCGACGGTACACTGTCGGGCCAGACCGCGCCCGACGGGACCAGGTTGTTGCTCAGCTTTCGCGATAACCGCGGCTCAGCATGCCGCGGTTATGCTAGCCAGTCGGTCGGCGGTATTGCTTGCCGCGACGATCAAGGTTGGAAACTCAAAATGATCGGCCAGGCCGGCGTCACTTCCACCACGCAGTATCAACAGGCCGGTAGCGCCGATGCCGCGATCATGGCGGCTGCGCAGGATATGGCTGCGGGTCCGGCATTCGATGCTGCGGCCGAGCAAGCCGCGCGCGAGGCTGGTTGGCAGGCTCAGAAGTAGCAGGCTAAGCCGCGCGCACCGGCGCATCACCACCATCCGCTTGCCTGCTCCAATCAATTAATTTCCTCAGGCGGCGCGACCGGGAACGGCAGCGGCACGACCGCGATGCCTTCCTCGATCAGTTCGCTGGCCTCGGCCAAGGTGGCTTCGCCGTGGATGGTCTTCTGGTCACGTTCACCGTAATGCATCGCGCGGCTGTGCGCGGCGAATTGGTCACCGACCCAGGTCGATTGCTGCAACGCTTGCGCTTGCATTATAGCCATTTTTGACATCATTTCTTGCGCTGCCGGATTGAGCTTGCCGCCGCTAATCGGCAGGCTACGCTCGGGTGCCGAGGACGCCTGATTGCCTTTGCGTCCAAGACTGGGGGCAGTTACCGTCTTGATCACATCGGCTGATCCGCACTGCGGGCAAGTCACCAGCGCGCGCTTCACCTGATCCTCAAACGCCTGTGTGGTGGCAAACCAGCCTTCGAACCGGTGCCCGGCGGGGTCGCAAACAAGATCGAATACAATCATCGCGGCGCGCTCAACCGATTGCCCGCTTGTTGGCCAGACACGGCACCTGCGCGCGCACTGCGGCAATCCGCTCGGGGTCGAGTTCGGCGAAAGCCAATCCCGCTGCCGTGCCCTCCATGTCGAGCAGCACCTCACCCCACGGATCGATTACCAGGCTGTGGCCAAAGGTCTCGCGTCCATCTTCGTGCCGTCCAACCTGCGCCGCGCAAACCACATATGCGGTCGCCTCGATCGCGCGTGCGCGCTGCAACACGTGCCAGTGGGCTACCCCGGTGGGCACGGTAAAGGCAGAGGGAATGGCGATCAGGTCGCAGGCCGCTTGGCCCAATGCTTCAAACAAGGCGGGAAAGCGCAGATCATAGCACACCGTCAGTCCTAATTTGCCGAGTGGGGTTTGCACGGTGACCACTTCCTCACCCGCCGCAAAGGCGTTCGATTCGCACCAGCTTTCACCACTCGCAAGGTCAACGTCGAACATGTGGATCTTGTCATAGCGCGCGGCAATCGCGCCGCTGCCGTCGATCACCAGACTGCGATTGGCCCAGCGGCCGTCTTCGCGCAGCACCGCCATCGAGCCGAGCGCAACCCAGATTCCGGCACGCGCGGCCGCATCGCGCAGCGCCGTGAGCACCGGACTATCATCTTCCGCCACAACTTGCGGCCCAGCACGAGTGCGGTCACGGTCGACCATTGCCGACATTTCAGGCGTGAACAGCATCGTCGCCCCGCCCATGCCGGCCCCGCCCACCGCCTGGACCATGACGGCGGTGTTGGTCGCCGGGTCGATCCCCGAGGTCATCTGCAGCACGGCTAGACGTTGCATCGCTTAAATGCCGAGCAACGCGTCTAACTTGCCCGCGCGGTCGAGCGCAGCAAGTTCGTCGCTCCCGCCCACCGCTTCACCCGCGATCAGCACTTGCGGCACGGTCAAGGCGCCGGGCACCCGGCTAAGCATGTCGGCTTTTTTAGGTCCACCAAACGTCACGTCATATTCCTGATACGCAACGCCTTTGCTGTCCAGCAACGCCATGACACGGGTGCAGAACGGGCAGCCCCACTTGGTGTAGATTTCGACTTTGGCGGCGGACATCTTGGCTCCTCTTGAAACCCGGA
>JAYTIS010000266.1:0-1515 GCA_043731725.1 Novosphingobium sp. | reverse complement strand
ATTGCGGTCACCACGCTGCTGATCGCAGTCAGCGCGGCGATAGTGGTGGTAAAGGTCTTGCGCATCGTTTGTCTCCTTACGCGGCGGACAATCAGCGATTGCCTGCATCATCAGAGAAACGGTTGCGGCACGGCTAGGTTGCATGAACCTGAAGTAACGCGCCCAAGCGTGTTGCCTGAGCGATAACGCGTTCGGCGTCAGATGATTACGCGTGGCAGCTTGAGCTTTACTAGCAGGCCGCCCAGGTCTTCGCTTTCGCCCAGTTCGACATTGCCACCATAAATCTCGGCCACATCGCGCACAATCGCCAACCCCAGTCCGGTGCCGGGCTTGCCCGTATCAAGCCGCGCACCGCGATCGAAAATCCGGGTGCGTTCTTCTTCGGGGATGCCCGCGCCGTCATCCTCGATCCAGATTTCGCACAGGTCGGAACGGAGAACCGCATCAATCGTCACAAACACACTGCCGCCGCCGTATTTGGCGGCATTCTCGATCAGGTTGCCGAGAATCTCGTCGAGGTCCTGTTTCTCGATCGCCACCAGCGCGCCGCGATTGCCGTCAAGATCGAAGCGGGTGTTCTCATAGAGACGCGTTACCGCGCGGAGCACCGCCTCCACGCTTTCGATGACGTTGGCCCGTGCCTGGCCGACCGCGCGGCGCCCGACTGCCCTGGCCCGGGCGAGGTGATGGTCTACCTGGCGGCGCATCACCGCGGCTTCGCGGATCACCGTTTCGGGAAGATCGGGGGCATGAGCGGTCGCCGCGTTCATCACCACCGTCAGCGGGGTCTTGAGCGCATGCGCCAGATTGCCGGCATGGGTGCGCGCCTCCTCGGCTTGCCGCTCGGTATGCGCGAGGAGCGAATTGAGTTCCTGCACCAGCGGCTGCACTTCGATCGGCAGCGGCTCGGTCACCCGGTTAGCCCCGGTGCTGCGCATACGCTGGATGGCCCGGCGCACGCCGCGCAAGGGGCCTAGGCCGTACCAGGTCTGCAGCGCCGCCATGACCAGCAGGCCCAGCCCAAGCACAGCGAAGCTGCGGTAGAGAATGCGGCGCACCCGGCTGGTTTGCTCGTCGAGATCGCTTTTGCGCTCGGCCACGGTGAACCACCAGACCGTCGGGCTGCCCGGAAGCGTGACCGAGCGTTCGATCACTCGCAGCGACTCGGTCGGGAACTGGCTCGAATCGTAGGAGTGTGCATCCTTGTCGAGATGATCGGGGTGCACCTCGAGCGTGCGGTCCCACAGCGACCTTGAAGGAAAGTCATCGTGCCCCGCTCCCCGGATCTGCCAATAAAGCCCGCTGTTGGGCTCAAGCAGACGCTGGTCGCCCAGCGCACGGTTGAAGAACACCTCGCCGTCGCTGCCGACTTCGGCGGAGGCGATCATGCCGTTGAGCAGATAGGACAGCTGGCTATCGAAATTGCGGGTGATCAGCCCGGTCAGCGTCTGGTCCAGCGCGATCCCGCCGCCGAGCAGCAGGACCAGGATCCAGCCGGTTGCAATCATCATCATC
>JAYTIS010000265.1:0-8392 GCA_043731725.1 Novosphingobium sp. | reverse complement strand
CCGCCGATCACATCGATTCCCACGAACACCAGCCCGCGTTTTTTGAGTTCGGGACCCATGGCGGCGCAGATTTCTGCCTCAATAGCGGTCAGCTCACAGGCCTCCGCCCTGCCGCCAACCGCCAAGTTTGAGCGAAATTCGCCCGCGCCCGGTTTGCGATTGATCGCGCCAGCGACTTCGCCGTCAACCAGTACGATGCGTTTGTCGCCCAGCGCCACATCCGGCAGGAACTGCTGAACCATAAACGGTTCGACCCATGCCTGCTGAAACATTTCGACCAAAGCGCCAAGGTTGCTACCATCGGCGGGAATGCGAAACACTGCTTTGCCGCCGTTGCCGTGCAGCGGCTTGATGACAATGTCGCCATGCTCTTCCTGGAACTTGCGAGTTGCACCAAGCGAACGCGTGATCATCGTCGGCGGCATGAACCGCGCGTAGTCCAATACGAAGACCTTCTCTGGCGCGTTGCGCACGCTTGCGGGATCATTGACCACCAATGTCTCGCCTTGAATCCGTTCGAGCAGATGGGTAGCGGTGATATAGCTGAGATCGAATGGCGGATCCTGCCGCATTAGCACGACATCGATATCACGGGCCAGGTCCAGCAGCACCGGTTCGGCGCTATTGAAATGGTTGCCCACTTCGCGCTGAAGCGTCACCGGAGAACCGAAAGTGTAGAGCCGTCCGGCCTCCCAAGTAAGGTCCGGCGCGCGGTAGTGAAACACGCTGTGCCCGCGCGCCTGAGCTGCCAGCATCAGCGCGAAGCTTGAATCACCGGCAATATTGATCGTTTCAAGCGGGTCCATCTGGACAGCAACTTTAAGCGCCACGCAATAATCTCCGCTTGCCCTGAGCCTGTCGAAGGGCGGTTATGCTCTTTCCGTACCTGCGCCCAAAATAAGGACGATGCTTCGACAAGCTCAGCATGAACGGGTGTGGGTTCAGTATTGCCCGACATTCGCCATGTGGCGAGGGAACCGCCCCGGCGCAAGGAGCACGACATCGATCCGTTGTTGATCGCCCGCTCTGGCATAGCGATGCCCAACCGCTTCTGCCGCCGCTAGCACCCGGCGCAAGCGATAAGCGTCGATCGCATGATCCAGTTCAGCCGCGTTGGCGCGCCACTTTACCTCGACAAACGCCACCACCGGGCCGCGCCGAGCGATCAGGTCGATCTCACCGCGCGGAGTCTTGACCCGCCGCGCTAGAATGCGCCAGCCCTTTAGCCGCAGATACCAGGCCGCCAAGTTCTCGCCCCGTCGCCCGCGCGCCTCGCGCTCAGCCCGGTTGCTCACTTGAGCTCGAGCGCGCGCGCGTAGAGCGCCTTGCGGTCCAGACCCGTGGCGCGCGCCACTTCGGCGGCGGCTTGCGATGGTTTCAACTCGATCAGAGCTGCGCGCAGCAGCGCTTCAACATCGGCTTCGCTGGTCTCAACTTCGCCCGGCGGCGCGATCAGCAGCACGATCTCGCCTTTGGGTGGGCGTGCAGCATAATGCGCAATTAAAACCGCCGGGCTGCCACTGCGACATTCCTCGAATTTCTTGGTCAATTCACGCGCCACCGCCACCTCGCGCCCGGGCAGCTCATCAGCGACGGCTGCCAACGAAGCGGCCAAGCGCGGCGCGGTTTCATAAAATACCAGTGTGGCCTTGACCGGGCCCAGCTCGCGCAGTGTTTCGCGCCGGGCCTTGTCCTTGCTCGGCAGAAACCCGGCAAACAGAAACCGGTCGCTGGGCAAGCCAGCCAGAGTAAGCGCCACGATTGCCGCGCTTGGCCCTGGGATGCTGGTGACCGCGATCCCGCGTTCGCGTGCTGCCACCACTAGCTGGTAACCAGGGTCCGAGATCAGCGGGGTCCCGGCATCGCTGACCAGCGCCAGCGGCGAGGCTGTGGCAATTCCCAGCAAATGTTCGTGGGTCGCCGCGCTGGCGTGATCGTCATAGCGGATCAGTTTTTGCTTTAAGCCCAGATGGTGCAGCAGCTTGCCCGTAACGCGCGTATCTTCACAGGCCACCGCAGCTACGCCACCGAGTACCGCCAGCACCCGCGCCGAGACATCACCCAGATTGCCAATCGGCGTGGCGACAATATAGAGACCGGGATCAAGCGGTTGGATCATGACGCTGACCATGGACTGACCCGAGGGGAGCGACAAGGCATGTTCGAATTGCATTTTAGCCGGCGCAAGCTGCTGATGCTGGCCACCATAACTGTGCTGGCAGGGTGCAAAGTCATCCCCAAAGGCCCGCGCGAAACGCCCCCGCCGGCACCGGGACCAAGCGACGCGCTGCCCAAGGATCAGCAGCGCCAGCGGATTGCGTTGTTGGTGCCGCTGACCGGGCCGCAAGCCGCCTGGGGCGAATCGATCGCCAATGCGACGACGATGGCCTTGCTCGATACCAATGCCAAAACCATTCGCATCACCACTTACGACACCGCAGGCGGCCCCGCCGCTGCTGCGAGCAAGGCGATGCAAGAAGGCAACAGGTTGATCCTCGGCCCGCTGCAAAGCGACGAAATTCCAGCGGTGGCTGCCGTGGCGCGCGCCGCCAAGGTCCCACTGATCACCTATTCGAGCGACGCCGACATGGCCGCGCGCGACGTGTTCATGCTCGGCACCAGCACTGCCAATGCGATCGATCGCGTGGTCGCCTACGCTCATTCGCGCGGGGTTAACCGATTTGCCTTGCTGGCCCCCAAAGGTAGCTATGGTAGCCGAGCGACAGCCGCTTATATTGCCGCAGTAAAGGCGGTCGGTGGTACCTTGGTGACCAGCCAGAGCTACGATCGCTCCAACAGTTCGATCGTCAGCGCGGCCACGCGGCTGCGCACTCACGGTGGGTACGATGCGGTTCTGATCGCGGACTCGGGTAAATATGCCGCCTTGGCCGCGCCGCAGCTGAAAATGTCTGGCACCGCCACCCCGCGGATCCTCGGCACCGAACTGTGGAGCGGCGAACTGGTGGTGAGCAAGACCCCGGCGCTGCGCGGGGCATGGTTTGCAGCTATTTCGGATGCCCGCTTCGGACGGTTCGCGGAAAGCTACAAATCCCGCTTTGGGGCCGCGCCGTACCGGTTGGCAACGTTCGGCTATGACAGTGTATTGTTGGCGGTGCGGATCGCGCGTGACTGGCGCTTTGGCGCGCCCTTCCCCACCGCGCGGATTACCGAACGTGACGGGTTCCTTGGACTCGACGGGCCGTTCCGCTTCGCCCCCAATGGCCTCGGCGAGCGCGCGCTTGAGGTGCGTGAGGCGCGCGCGGGCGGGATCACTATCGTCAGCGCCGCACCGGAAAAATTTGTGGACTGACGACAACCCTGCGCCCCGGCTTGCGCGGCGGATTCCGCAGCGCCTATAGCCCTAGGCATGTCCCAAGACCTGTTTGATAAAATGCCCGCGAACCCCGGCGAAAGCTATGATGGCAGCGCGATCGAGGTGCTCGAAGGGCTCGAGCCGGTCCGCCGACGTCCGGGCATGTACATCGGCGGCATAGATGAACGCGCGTTCCACCACCTCGCCGCCGAAGTGCTCGACAATGCGATGGACGAAGCGGTGGCGGGCTTCGCCAACCGGATCGAAGTCACGCTCGAGGATGGCAACCGCCTGACCATCACCGATAACGGGCGCGGCATCCCGGTGGACGAGCATCCCAAGTATCCCGGCAAGTCCGCGCTCGAGGTGATCCTGACCACGCTCCATTCGGGCGGTAAGTTTTCGGGTAAGGCCTATGCCACCAGCGGCGGTCTGCATGGGGTCGGCGTATCGGTGGTCAACGCGTTGTCCTCGCTGACCCGGATCGAAGTTGCGCGGGCCAGGGAGCTGTACGCGCAGGAATTTTCTCGCGGAGTTCCGCTCGGGCCATTGCAGCATCTGGGCAGCACCCCCAACCGCCGCGGCACCAGCGTAACCTTTGTGCCCGATACCGAGATTTTTGGCGATGATGCAAAGTTCAAGCCCGCGCGGCTGTTCCGGCTGGCGCGCTCCAAAGCCTATCTGTTCGCTGGCGTGGAAATCCGCTGGAAATGTGCAGAAGTGCTCTCTAGCGAAGATGTCCCGGCCGAAGCCACGTTTCAGTTTCCGGGCGGGCTCGCCGATCATCTGACCGAACAGCTGGGTGCGCGCGAATGCGTCACCACGCAGTTCTTCAAGGGCAGTCAGGACTTTCCCGGTAATGAACAAGGCCGGGTCGAATGGGCGATTGCCTGGCCGCTATGGTCGGACGGGTCGTACAGCTATTACTGCAACACCATTCCTACGCCTGATGGTGGCACGCACGAGCAGGGCCTGCGCGCAGCCCTGACCAAAGGCATCAGAGCCTTTGCCGATCTGATCGGGCAGAAGAAAGCCAAGGACATCGCGCCCGAAGACATCGTCACCGGCAGCGAGGTGATGCTCTCGGTATTCGTGCGCGAGCCGCAGTTCCAAAGCCAGACCAAAGACCGGCTGACCAGCCCTGAAGCCGCCCGGATGGTCGAAAACGCCGTGCGCGATCACTTCGATCACTTCCTGGCGGACAATATGGAGCGCGGCAAAGCGCTGCTCGGCGCGGTGCTCGAGCGGATGGACGAGCGGTTGCGACGCAAGGCCGAGCGCGAGGTTAAACGCAAGACCGCGACCAATGCGCGCAAGCTGCGCCTGCCCGGCAAATTGACCGATTGCTCGGGCGAAGGCGACCGTGAGACCGAGCTGTTCATTGTCGAGGGGGACTCGGCCGGCGGCAGCGCCAAGCAGGCGCGCGACCGCAAAAGCCAGGCGATCCTGCCAATCCGCGGCAAGATCCTCAACGTCGCCAGTGCGACCTTGGAAAAGATCCGCGCCAACAGCGAGATTGCCGACCTCGGCCTCGCACTCGGCTGCGGCTTTCGCAAGGACTGCAACCCCGACAATCTGCGCTATGACCGGATCATCATTATGACCGACGCCGACGTCGACGGTGCCCATATCGCCACCTTGCTGATGACCTTTTTCTTCCAGGAAATGCCCGAGATCGTCCGCCGCGGGCACCTCTATCTCGCCCAGCCACCCCTGTATCGGCTGACCTGCGGCAAAGAGAGCGCCTACGCCCGCGACGATGCGCACCGCACCGAACTTGAGGCGACGCTGTTCAAAGGCAAGAAAGTCGAAGTCGGCCGCTTCAAAGGCCTCGGCGAAATGAACCCCGGTCAATTGCGCGAAACCACCATGAACCCCGCCACGCGCGGCCTGCTGCGGATTACCCTGCCCCCGGAATATGAAGGGCGGGCGGCGGTGAAGGATTTGGTGGACCGGCTGATGGGTCGGGACCCAGCGCAGCGGTTTATGTTCATTCAGAACCGCGCGGGGGAAATCGATCCGGGGATGATTGATGCTTAGGCAAACAAACCGAAGTCGCGTTCCAACCCGTCGGTTTTGTAACCCAGCGCGCGCGGAGTGCTAAAAAGGGCCCGCCTTATCGGGCAGGCCCTTTTCCGTCTTACTTCGCCGCAGCTACCGGCGCGAAATTTGCGTGAACCAGCATCCAGCGGCCGTTCTGGCGGACATAGACGCGGGTCGATTTAGCGGTGTTGGGCGTGATCTTGCCGTCTTGGCTCTTACCGATTCCAGCAAAATTGTAAGTCAGGATCGCGGTATCGCCGTACACCTGCACGCGCGGATTTTGCATATCAGAAAAAACCGAGACACCAGCCTGCGGCACACTGAGCATGGCCGCTGCCATGGATTTGCCGACCAGCAGCGTAGGATAGTCGGGATTGAATTCGGTGTAATCGTCAGCCACAGACGCGAGCTGATCGGCGGCACCCTTGCCGGCAATTTCCGCCGCCCATTGGTTTCTTGCCAACGCTATGACCTCGCTCGCGACAGCAGGATCATCCTTCGCCTGCGCGGGGGCTGCGGCAAATATTACTGCACACAGCACCACCAGCCCGCCGAAGCGGGAAAGCATCATCGATTTGGTCATGTTCATCCTCCTCCTGGTATTGTGCGACCCAGGGGGGCAAGAGCCGAAAGGTCAGAACGAGCCCCTAGACGGCCTAACGGCATGCGCCGATGATCTGCCGAATGCCTGCGGGAGTCAAACGCGATTACCCCCACTCACGCACCGTCACTCGCGCGCCCTCGCCGTGACATCCCGCGCACTATAAACCCGCATCACCGGCGTACCTACCGCCATCGCCCCCAACGCCTGCACAAACTCCCCCGATTCCGACACCGCAAAGTGCACTTTCACGGCCGCCATATCGGCCCACTCCTCAACAAACACGATCCGGTTGGCGTCTTCGGCATCGACATGGCAATTGTGCACGATGCAGCCGGGTTCTGCGCGTGAGCGGATGGAGTGTTCTACGCCAAGCGCGAGAGCTTCTGTGCGGTACTCGGGAAGGATGGTGACGCTGCCGGTGATGATGATCATGACTGCATGCTAGCAGCCCAGTGACGTCGCGCAAATGAGCTAGGAGCGTCAGCGCAGCCGACCATGCTCAAAACCCGCTTGCCAGTTGCAGCGTCGCCAATTATCGGGCTTAACCGAACGGTTAAATGCGCAGGGAGCAAACATGGCCCGGTTTGAAGGCACTGAAGATTACGTCGCCACTGAAGATCTGAAAGTCGCGGTCAACGCTTCGGTGTTGCTGCGCCGGCCGTTGCTGGTTAAAGGCGAACCCGGCACCGGCAAGACCGTGTTGGCGCACGAGATTGCCAAGGCGCTGGGCGCGCCGCTGATCGAATGGCACGTCAAGAGCACCACCAAAGCGCATCAGGGGCTGTATGAATACGATGCGGTCGCGCGGCTGCGCGATGGCCAGTTGGGCGACGAACGCGTCCATGACATTTCGAACTACATCAAGAAGGGCAAACTGTGGGAGGCGTTCACATCGCCGCAGCTGCCGGTGCTGCTGATCGACGAAATCGACAAGGCCGATATCGAGTTTCCCAACGATCTGTTGCAAGAGCTCGATCGGATGAGCTTCGATGTCTACGAAACGCGCGAAACCATCACCGCCAAAGAGCGGCCGATCATGATCATCACCTCGAACAACGAGAAAGAACTGCCCGACGCCTTCCTGCGCCGCTGCTTCTTCCACTACATCAAATTCCCGGACCGTTCGACGATGCAGGCGATCATCGACGTCCACTTCCCCGGCATCCAGAAGACGTTAGTGAGCAAGGCAATGGACGTGTTCTACGAAGTGCGTGACGTGCCCGGGCTGAAGAAAAAGCCCAGCACCAGCGAACTGCTCGATTGGCTCAAGCTGTTGCTCAACGAGGACATGCCGCTGGACGTGCTGCAACAGAAAGACCCGACTCAAGCGATCCCACCGCTGCACGGCGCGCTGCTAAAGAATGAGCAAGATGTGATGCTGTTTGAGAAGCTCGCGTTCATGGCCCGGCGGCAGCACTGATGGCCTACACTGGCAGCTGCAATTGCGGCAAAGTCACCGCTGCGCTTAGCGGCGAGCCGATCGCAGTCCGCCGGTGTTGGTGCCGCCAGTGCCAAAAACTCGCTTCGGGTTCGGCGACGACTAATGCGATGTTTGCCACTGACGATCTGGATCTGAGAGGCGAGGTCGAGACTTGGGACTATGTTGCGGCCAGCGGGAACACCCTGACGCAGACGTTCTGTCCGGCCTGCGGCACTCCGGTCATGGCGCAATCGTCGGCCCGGCCGCAATTCCGCACGATGCGGGTCGGGTTTTTGGATGAGCCGCACGGGCTGGCCCCGCAGGTTGCGATCTGGATGAGTGAAAAACCCGCCTGGGCGGTTGAAGACGAAAGCCTCGATTGTTTCGAGGTGCAGCCTCCGCCGCCCTCTACTGCGTGAAGTCAGCCACGCATACCCGTTTCGCCGCGATCCGCGTCAGGCTGGAGGCGTATGCGCCGCGGCCCGGGTGGCGCGCATGGGGATATGAATTTCTGTTGTTTGGCTTCAAGCAAGGCTGGGCCTGCCTGTTTGGCGCGCTGATGCTCGGCCTGTTGTTGGGTACGCACCTGTTCTATCCGCCGGGTGCCGCACTTGCCCGCTATGATTTTCTAACGCTAGCCGCACTGGCGATCCAGCTGGGCATGCTGGTACTGCAACTCGAGACTCTGGATGAAGCTAAAGTCATCATTGCTTTCCATGTCGTCGGCACGGTTATGGAACTGTTCAAAACGCACTTCGGCTCATGGACCTATCCCGAGCCGAACCTGTTGCGGATCGGCAGCGTTCCGCTGTTTTCTGGCTTTATGTATGCCGCGGTCGGCAGCTATATCGCCCGGGTCTGGCGGATTTTTGACTTCCGCTACTCAGCCTATCCCAACCGTATGCTGACCCTATTGCTGGGACTGGCAATCTACGTGAACTTCTTCGCGCACCACCTGATGCCCGACATTCGCCTCGCTCTGTTTGCGAGCCTGGCGCTGCTATTCTGGCGC
>JAYTIS010000264.1:0-3121 GCA_043731725.1 Novosphingobium sp. | reverse complement strand
TGACTTCTTCGGGGTAGGAATGTTGTCCAGCCCGGTCAGCGATGAAACGCTTGATCTGGCTTGGTCGAGCGCGATGCAGGCCGGGCTGCGGCCTACCCTGGCTTCAGCCAAGGCCTTTGCCACCACCGACTTTCGTCCCGATCTCGCCAGTTTCACGGTACCGACGCTGATCATCCATGGCACCGCCGACAAGACCGTGCCGATCGGCCCGACCGGGCGCGCATTGGCCAAGGCGGTGCCTGCGGCGCAGCTGATCGAATATGACGGCGAACCCCACGGCGTCTTTGCAACCCAGACCGAGCGGTTGACCAACGACCTGCTGGCGTTCTTGGGGGATAATGGGAAACGCGGTGCCTTCAATTTCGATGCAGCCCAAGCCGATGACCGACAGGTGGTGCTGGATGAAGTGACCGCGGCGTCGATGTCGACAATTCCGGTTTAGACACACAGTCCCTGCAAATACCACTCGGGCACGCCGCCGCGGCCATCGGCGGCGTGGCCGTGGCGGTAGATCCAGTATCGCCGCCCAGCCGTATCCTCGACCCGGTAGTAATCGCGCAGCCGCGCCGCACCGCGCTCACGCCACCATTCGGGTGCGATCCGTTCGGGCCCTTCGGCGCGGGTGACCTCGTGCAGCGCCCCGCGCCAACGGAACCGGCGCGGTAGGCCATCGGGACTGGCGTGGATCACCGCGATCAACTCGGGGCGGTCGAGCAGCTTCAGCGGGCGGACGTTGAAGGCAAGGCTCTCCTGTGCCGCGCGGCCCGGATCGAGCGGGGCAAGCCAGCGCTGAGCGCGTTCGGGCCAGTGGCTCGCGACCGGCTCCGGGCGGCGCACCGCCCCTGTCCCCAGCCTGATGCTCAGCCGGTCAATGCAGGCGGCAAGGCTGGTGCCGTGCGCCTCGGCGGCCGCTTCGAAATCGCGCTGGCTGAGCGCCAGCGGTTCGCACCACGATGCGGTCAGGCGGGCGAGTTCGATCCCGAAACCGGCGTCGATATCGTCGAGCTTGGTCGCGAACAGCCGCGTGATGTGATCCGCCGCGCGAGTGGCGGCGGCGAGTTCGAGCCGCCGCTGGACCACCTCGCCATCCACCTTCCACAAGGCCAGTTCGAGCCGCCGCGCCCCCAGTGCTTGGCCTTCGAGCACCCGCACCATGTCGTCCGCCAGATCACCCAGCACCTGATCGAGCAGCGCGCGGTGGCGGATCGGTTCGATCAAGCGGCGCTGGACCAGTGGCGGCGGCGCGGCGAGCACCGGCAGCAGCGGCTCGGGCACCTTGCCGGTGAGCTGATCAAGCCGGACCAGCGGATTTGCGGCCGGAGCGCGGACCGAACGGAACCGCCGCGCCAAGGCATCGCGCGCCACGCCGGACAAATCGCCGATCCGCTTCAGTCCGAGCCGGCGCAATACCGGCAGGGTTGCGGGATCGAGGCGCAGGGCGGCGACCGGGAGGTCGGCCAGAAGCGTGGGTATTTCACCAAGAGCCTCAGGTGGGCCGCCGCAGGCGGGTCGGAGGGGGCCTGCTTGCCACCCCACGCCCCCTCCGTCAGCCACTGCGTGGCTGCCACCTCCCCCAACGGGGGAGGCTCTTAAGAGGATGCTCTGCTCTGGCCCGTAATGCGCCAAGGCCCAAGCCGCGCCGGCGGTCGGCGCCACCGCCAGCCGCGCGGTCAGGCCCCGCGCTGCCAATCGCTCGCCCACGTCTACCAGCAAGGCCTTCTCGCCGCCGAACAAATGCGCCACTCCGCTGACATCGACCAGCAGCCCGTCGGGCGGATCGAGCGCCGACCACGGCCCCCAGCGCTGCGCCCACAGCGCGAGCCGTTCGAGCAGCGCGATGTCGCCCGCAGGATCGGCGGGCGCGGCGACCAGTTCGGGGCACAGCGCGCGGGCGTCGGTGAGCGAAGTCCCAGCGCGCACCCCGGCTTCGCGCGCGACCGCATTGATCGCAGTGATCCGCGGGCCATGTGCGCTTTCCGAGATCAGCGCGACTGGATCGCTGCGCGGGCCTTCAGCCAGCTGCCAGCGATCGATCGCCAGCCGCGCCAGCCAGATCGCCATGATGCGGCGGGGCGGTGGCCCAATCGGCGACAAGTCGGGTTTGTCCGTCATCGCGCAGGATCCATTCTCCGGGAGGGTGATTGCGCGCGCGGAACAAGGTGCCCTGCCAAGCCGGTAACCCCGGCGCGGCGGGGTTCCAGCGCGGAGCAAGCGAAGGCGCGGCGGTCACCTGCCAGCGCTGGCGCGCGGAGGAAAGGTCGTGCGCGGCATCGAGCCGGACCAGCCACAGCGGCACCCCGTGCACTTCCGCCACCAGGCTGAGACGGCGCGAGGCGGTGAACGACAGCGCGTTGGGGTTCCCTGCAATCTCCCCAATCACGAAGGCGAGATCGCGGCAGCGCAACCCTTCCTCAAGCGCAAACAGCGCGTCTTCGGGGCTCTTCGCAGCGACATGGAGCAGGCGGTGGCGCAGGCTTGGCGGCAGCCCGGGGCGATAGGGCCGCCCGCTCAGCCGCAAAGCTGCCGCATCCTGCACCCACAGCCACGGGCACTGGTCGTCCTGCCCCGCCTGATCGAGGGCAAAGGCCAGCGCCAGCCCCGCACCGCTCGCCTCGCGCGAAGAGGCGAACAGCTCGGCGTGTCTGGTTTCCTCCCCGATCCGGGGAGGTGGCAGCCGGAACGGCTGACGGAGGGGGCTGTCCCCACACGCAAGGTGGGATCCGGAGGCGAGCCCCCTCCACCATCCTGCGGATGGTCCCCCTCCCCGGACCGGGGAGGAACGCGATACTTGCCGTTCCATTCTCAGAATCACTCCAATGTTCTATTTATGTTCCTATTGCCGGTGATTCGCAAAGGCTTTGTCGCAGACGGATCGAAAGTGGGCTGAAGCGCGCCCGTCCGGGGAACCACCGCGCCGGGCAATCGTTCAATACCAACCCCCTAACCAGCGAGAGATGTCATGGACCACGCCAACGAAAACCCCGACGACCTCAAGAACAAGTTCTGGCAGCACCTGTCAGCTTCGCCGTTCGTGATGCTCGAACTGGACAGCGACCGCGATGGCGCCGCCCCGATGACCGCGCAGCTCGACAAGGACGCCCGCCACGCGATCTGGTTCTTC
>JAYTIS010000263.1:0-7107 GCA_043731725.1 Novosphingobium sp. | reverse complement strand
ACCGGTGAATTTCGTTCTGCTCGGGATATTCATTTTGCTCCAAGCGCTGCGCATCTGGGTGCTGGCGACGCTGGGGCGGCGTTGGACGACCCGAATTATTGTGTTGCCCGGGGCGCCGCTGGTGACGGGCGGCCCCTTCCGGTTTCTGCGCCATCCCAATTACTGCGTGGTCGTGGGCGAGATCGCCGTACTGCCGCTGGTGTTCGGACTAACCTGGATCGCCGTCCTGTTCACGCTGCTCAATGCCGCGATGCTGTGGGTTCGCATCGGCGCCGAGAGCCGCGTGCTGTATGGCGCGGGCGGGCCCCAAGCGGCAGCAGACGTGTAAGCCTCTTACTTGGGCTTGAGCGCCTCGCGCTCGGCCTTGATCCGCAACATTGCCGCGTGGCACAACGGCGAAGTCTGATCGATCTTCACAATCATGCAGGCTTCCACCTTTTTGCGGCTGAAACTGCGCATCTCGGCCGCGCAAAGCCGCTTAGCTTCCTGCGCACATGCCTTCTTGCCGAGATCCTCGGCCGCTTGCGCGATCCCGGAATTGCCGGCGAAGGCCAGCAGCGTGGCGCAACCGATGGCGCGCAAATGCAGTGCGGTGATCATGTGGGAAATCTATAAGTTCTTGGAATGACCGGGCGATGAATGGCATCTTTGGCCAGCGCGAAGCAAGCTGTCATCGGCCAACGCGGCCAATTGCAACCGAATCCCGCCGCCTTCGTTTTCTGGTCAACAGGAGATGGCAAGAATGGCAGCCCGGGCATATTGGCAGGGACAGATCCGGCTCGCGCTGGTGTCGATCCCAGTGGAGATGTTCGCCGCGACCAAATCGGGCGCGAAGATCGCCTTTCGCCAGATTCACGAGCCCTCGGGCGAGCCCATCAGGTACGAGAAAGTCGCCGAGGGCGTAGGCCCGGTCGACAAGGATGACATCATCTCGGGTTACGAGATTTCCAAGGGCAACTTCGTATTGCTGGAAGACCGCGAGATCGAGGCGGTCAAGATCGAGAGCAAGAAGACGCTCGAACTGGTCCAGTTCGTCGGAGCCGATGAGATCGATCCGCTATATTTCGAAAATCCTTATTACGTTGCTCCGGCAGACGACTTGGCCGAGGAAGCTTTTGTGGTGCTACGCGAGGCGCTGCGCAAGGCGGGCAAGGTCGGACTGGGGCAACTATCGATCCGCGGGTCTGAAAAGCTCGTTGCCTTGAAGCCCTGCGGCAAGGGCCTGTTGCTTGAAACGCTGCGCTACAGCGACGAGGTCCGCAAGGGCCAGTCGTTCTTCAGCCAAGTAAGCGGCGAACAGCCGCGCGGCGATCTGCTCGACCTCGCCTCGACCCTGATCGAGCAGCGCAGCGCGCCGTTCGATCCGGCGGAGTTCCATGATCGCTATGTCGATGCGCTGCGCAAGTTGATCGACAAGAAAGCCAAGTCGAACAGCAAGAAGGCGATCCTCGAAGATGCCGATGAACCGGCCCCGCGCTCCGGTAGCAACGTCATCGACCTGATGGCAGCGTTGAAGAAGTCGGTTGGCGATACCGGCGGTGTCAAGGCGGCTCCGGCCAAGCCAGCCCCGGTAAAGAAGGCCCCGGTCAAGAGACCGGTACGCAAACGGGCCTGACATGCCGAAGTCCAGCCTTGCCAAGTACAACGCCAAGCGCGATTTCAAGCTGACTGCCGAGCCTGCGGGCAAAGTCGAGCAGTCGGAAAGCGGCAATCGTTTCATCGTCCAGAAGCACGATGCGACCCGGCTACACTGGGATTTCCGGCTGGAAGCAGATGGTGTTCTCAAGAGCTGGGCCGTCACCAAAGGTCCTTCGTCCGATCCCGAAATCAAGCGGCTCGCAGTGCGCACCGAAGACCACCCGCTCGCCTATGCCGAGTTCGAGGGATCGATCCCCAGGGGCGAATACGGCGGCGGCACGGTTATGCTGTGGGACAGGGGCACCTGGGCTCCGGTGCCGGGCAAAAGCTGGAAGGACATCGATCACGGGCATCTGCATTTCACCCTCTACGGCGAACGGATGAAAGGCGAATGGCTGCTGATTCGCCTGAAACCGCGCGGAACCGAAAAGCGCGAGAACTGGCTGCTCCGCAAGATCAAGGATGAATACGCTACCGCAGGCGATCGGCTGGTCGAGCGCGAGCTGACCAGCGTGCTGACCGGTCGCTCGATGGCCGAAATCACCGCCGATGCGGGCGGCAGCCATTCGCTCGCGGGCAAGAAGAGCAAGGCCTTTTCCGCCGAAATGTCGAGCGCGGCCAAGCACAATGCAGACAAGGCACCCAAGACGACCAAGACAAATCGCAAGGTCAAGACAGCAGCCAAACCCAAGTTCCGCGCGGTGCAGCTCGCCACGCTGGTCGATGCGGTGCCGACCGGCAACGGCTGGATGCACGAGATCAAGTTCGACGGTTACCGCGCGCTGATCTCGGCCAAGGGCAGCGATGTTACCGTTTGGACCCGCAACGGCAAAGATTGGACCGACAAGTTCCAGCCCTTGGTCGAAGCCCTGGCAGCGCTCGATTTGCCGAGCTGCCTGATCGACGGTGAGATCGTCGCGCCCGATGCCGGGGGCAATCCGGACTTCTCGCAGCTTCAGGCGGTACTCAAGCGCGGGCACGGCTCGCAAGGACCGGGTGACAAACTGGCATTTTACGCGTTCGACGTGCTCGAACAGAACGGCGAGGACCTGACCGGCCTTTCCAACATCGAGCGCAAGGAACGGCTCGAAGCCTTGCTGCGCGGCGCAGCATCGCCGATCCATGTTGCCGACCACGTGATCGGCGCAGGCCAGGCGCTGTTCTCGCAGATGTGCATGGCGGGAAAGGAGGGGATCATCTCCAAGCGTATCGACGCGCCCCATCGCGCCACCCGCAGCAAGGACTGGGTCAAGGTCAAATGCACTTTGCGGCAGGAATTCGTGATTGTCGGCTGGAAGAAATCGACCAGCAAAGCGCGGCCGTTTTCCTCGTTGCTGCTGGCGCAGAACGATGCGGGCAAGCTTACGTATAAGGGCAATGTCGGGACCGGGTTCGGGCAGGACAGCATGGCCGATCTCGCCCAGCGGATGGCCAAGCTCAAGACCGACAAGCCCGCGCTCGAAGTCAGCAAAGAGGACTCGCGCGGGGTGACCTGGCTGCGCCCCGAAATGGTGGCCGAGATCGCCTTTGCTGAATTCACCGCCGAAGGATCGGTCCGGCATGGCAGCTTCATTGGCCTGCGCGGCGACAAGCAGGCAGCCGATGTGCAACCCGAGCGCGCCAGTCCGGCCGCTGAGCCTGAGATCGGGATCAAGATCACCAATCCCGACCGGGTGATCTTTCCCGAAAGCGGGCAGACCAAGGGCGATCTTGCCGCCTACTACGCCGCTATCGCGCCGCTAATGCTGCCATACGCGGGCCAGCGTCCGCTCAGCCTGGTGCGCTGCCCGCAAGGCCGGGCCAAGCAGTGCTTCTTCCAGAAGCATGACAGCGGCTCGTTCGGCCCATCAGTCAAGCACGTGCCGATCCGAGAGAAAGATGGTGGAAGCGAGGATTACCTCTACGTCACCGATGCAGCGGGGCTGCGCTCGTGCGTCCAGATGGGCACGATCGAGTTCCACGGGTGGCTTTGCCGCAGCGACGCGATCGAGGCGCCCGACCGGCTCATCTTCGATCTCGATCCCGACGAAACGTTGGGCTTCGAGGAGGTGATCAGCGCGGCCAAGCACCTGCGCGATACCCTGTCCGATCTTGGCCTAGTGAGCTTTGCGATGCTGTCGGGCGGCAAGGGCGCGCATGTGATCGTCCCGCTGCGGCCCGGACATTCGTGGGACGCGCACAAGGATTTTGCCCACCGCTACGCCGAAGCGCTGGCGCTGGCCGAGCCCGAACGGTTCGTCGCGAAGATGAGCAAGGCCAAGCGGCGGGGCCGGATTTTCATCGACTGGCTGCGCAACCAGCGCGGCAGTACGGCGGTGGTGCCCTATTCCGCTCGCGCCCGCGATGGTGCGCCGGTCGCCGTACCAATCGCTTGGGACGAGCTCGACACAATCAAGAACGCTCACCCCTGGTCGATAAAAGATACGAAGCGCCTGATTGAACGAAGCGCTGACCACAAGTTGGCTGGCTGGGGCTTTGCTGAGCAGCACCTTCCTGGATTTTGAACCCTGATCGGACGTCCGACCCAGTGGGCAATGCCGACCGCAATTTGCTCGGTTCAGCGAGGCATGCTGATCGCCCAGATTGCAGACATCGGTCCATGGCACAATAAATCACGAAAAACCGCGACTTATTATTTGTGAACGCTACATAACTGATTGTAGCTTCACCGACTTACAAAGGCGACGGCTTTTGCATTTTCGGTTTTCCGGGACCATTGATAGCCATGGGCAGGACTCGATCAACTCGGCACGTCAAAGCTGCGGCGGCCCCGCGGCCGGCTGCTAAGGCGAAGCCGGGCGATGGCCCGGACGATAACGGCCCGAACGATAACGGTCAGGACGACAGCGGCCCAGACGATAGCGACCCAGACGATAGCGGCGCAGGGCGTGCTGGCCATATGATTGTGGGCATCGGCGCCTCGGCCGGCGGGCTTGATGCATTCCGGTCGTTTTTCTCGGAGATGCCAACCGATAGCGGCATGGCCTTCGTTCTGGTCCAGCATCTGGACCCCGATTACAACAGCGCGCTGGCCGAAATCATCGGCGAATGCACCGCAATGCCGGTGGTGAAGGCCGCTGATGGAACCATCGCCACGCCGGACACCGTCGCCGTGATTCCGCAAAACGCAATTCTGAAAATCGAAGGCGGCGTGCTGCGAGTTGCTCTGCCTGAGACGCCGACCGCGCGGCGGTCATCGATCGATACCTTCCTGGTGTCACTGGCCGAAGATCAGGGTGAAAACGCCGTCGGAATCATCCTGTCGGGGTTCGGCAGCGACGGCACGATCGGGATTGAGGCGATCAAGGAAGCTGGCGGGCTGACCCTTAGCGAAGCCGCGTTCGATCATCGCGCCAAGTTTGGCATGCCGCAAAGCGCAACGGCCGGCGGCTTTGTCGATTATGTCCTCCAGCCGCATGAGATGCCGTCGCGCCTGCTGGAATATCGCGACTTAAAACACAAAGACGCGACCCTTGGCCTCTCTGAAACATCGTCAACGGGCCGGGCCAATCATCTGGTCACGATCTGCGCCGTGCTCAACAGCCGTCTGGGCCGCGATTTTGGCCAATACAAATCGAGCACGTTGATGCGCCGGGTTCGGCGGCGGATGCAGGTGCTGCATATCGAAGACCCCAACGAATACATCACCCAACTGCGCACGCTGCCGAATGAACCCGATCTGTTGTTTCGGGAAATCCTGATCGGCGTAACCCGGTTTTTCCGTGATCCGGCGATGTTTGAAGCCCTGGCCGAAACCGTCTTGCCAGAGTTGATTTCGAGCGGGACGGCGGACGAACCGATCCGCGTGTGGGTGGCGGGCTGCGCCACCGGTGAGGAGGCCTATTCACTCGCCATCTTGTTCAAAGAGGCCTTGTCGGCTGCGGACTCCACGCGGGTCGTAACGATCTTCGCGACCGATATCGATGACCGGGCCGTGACGATTGCCCGCGCCGGGCTCTACAGCGATTTGATCGAGGCCGATGCGTCGGTAGAGCGGCTGGAGCAGAACTTTGTCAAAGAAGGCCAACGCTACCGGGTTGCCAAACACATTCGCGATATGTGTGTGTTTTCCACGCACGACCTGGTCAAGGATCCGCCGTTCTCAAGGCTCGATATGGTATCGTGCCGCAATCTGTTGATCTATTTTGAAGCAGCGCTGCAGCAACGCGTCATTACAACCTTTCACTACGGAATTAAAACCAATGGTTTCCTGTGGCTCGGCCCTTCTGAAACCATCGCGGCGAGTGCGCGCCTGTTCAAGGCGTTTGACAAGCGCAGCCGGATTTTCAGGCGGGTCGACGTCGCCGCTGAAATCCCGCGGTCGTCGACAGCCAGCCGGATGAGCCCCGCGTCCCCCACGAAGCGCGGGGTTGAAGCCGATAGCATCGATGCCCAGGCCACGCGGATGATGGCGCAATATACTCCGGCTTACATCGTGTTTGACAGTCAGCACGAAATTCAACGGTTCTCTGGGCCGGTCGCGAAATTCATGGAGCCGGTCAGCGGCGGCGCGAGTTTGAACTTGTTCCGGATGCTGCACGCCCAGCTCCGCCCGCCGGTCCGCAGCCTTGTGCGCAAAGCGATCGAGGAACAACGGCCGATCCAGGAAACGGTCACCTTTGAGGTTGCTGGCCAGGCGCAGACGATCAACCTGATCGCCGAACCGCTGACCGAGCCGGTTGGCGGGCAGCGCTGCCTGTTGTTGGCATTCCAGGAGCTCATGCCGGGCGCGCCATCCAATGTTCTGGACAAACCTGACGACAACCCCAAGATCGATCCCGAACATTCCGAACTGATCGCCGCGCGCGAGAAGCTCCAGACCATCACCGAGGAGCTAGAGACCGCGAACGAGGAACTGCAAAGTTCCAACGAGGAGTACCAGTCGGTCAATGAGGAACTGCATTCGACGGTGGAGGAGCTGGAGATTTCCAAGGAAGAGCTCCAGTCGATCAACGAAGAGCTGCAAACCGTTAACGCCGAGCTGAACAACCGGGCCGACAGCCTGGTCCGGTCGAACAGCGATCTAGCCAACCTGTTCGATAACACCTCGGTCGCCACCCTGTTCCTCGATAACGGATCGCATATCCGCCGGTTTACCCCGGCAATCACCGAAATTTTCAATGTCCGCGAAGGCGACGAGGGACGGCTGATCAGCGATTTTTCATCGCGCCTGGCCGGCGCTGCGCTGACGCAGGATATCGCGACGGTGCTGCGAGATCTGGGGTCGGTGGAACGCGAAGCCGCGTCGGAGGATACTGAAACCACTTACCTGGTGCGGGTCAAGCCATACCGCGATCTCAACAATGTCATCGACGGCGTGGTCATCACGCTGATCGATATTTCCGAACGCAAACGGCTGGAACGCGATCAGGCGCACCTTGCGGCCATCGTTGCCTCTTCGGACGACGCGATCATCAGCCACGATCTTGATGGCAAGATCACCAGCTGGAACGCCGGTGCGGAAAAGAT
>JAYTIS010000262.1:0-2638 GCA_043731725.1 Novosphingobium sp. | reverse complement strand
TGGGACCAGACCCAGAGCGATGTGCTGCGGATGGGCATTTACTGGAGCGCATTTGTTTCAATCGATTTGCTGGCTGGCTGGATTGCATATCGGCTCGAGCCGAGCCCGCAGCGGTTTCCTGCGCTACTATTGCTGGCACAGCGCTTCGTCTATCGCCAGCTGATGTACGGCGTGGTGATCCGTTCGCTGACGGCGGCGCTGCGCGGCAAGATGGTTGGTTGGGGTAAACTTGAACGGACTGGCAGAGTGGCGATCTAACGCACGGCTTAAACCGGCATAAGTGGCTGATGCCCCAAAGGCACCGATTGAAGCTGTATGGCATCGCAGACTGCGACCAAGCCGCCAGTTATCACCACTGCCATAACGCCCGATTTGCGCATCAGGGTGCCATCGTCAGCGTAATCCAGCACCGCCTGCATCAAACCGGGCGCGAGGCCGTTGATCTGGTAACACGGGTTTCGTAGGCCAGTGATTTCGATCACTGCTTCGCTGCCAATTCGAAGCCGTGTCCCGCGCGAAAGGCCGAGCAAGTCAATGCCCCGGGTGGTGACATTCTCGCCCAATTGCGCGGGACCGACCGTAAACCCTTGCGCGGCCAGTTCATCAAACAGTTCAGCATGGATCAGATGAACTTGGCGCAGGTTTGGCGCGGTCGGGTCTTTGGCCATCCGCGACAGGTGCTGAACCAGTGCCCCGGCGTGTGCATCGCCCTCCACCCCCAGTCCAGCGATCAGTCGCAACGCTGTGCACGGCTGTTTGGAAAAGCGGTGCTCGGTATCGCGTGCTAAGCCGATGATCATGGCGGTCATCAGCGCAGCCTATGGATTACCGCGATCACCTGCAAGCCACTCGACAGCGGCAGATCAGTCCCATAGGAAAACCTGTCTCGTTTCACGTTGTAGCCAACCGGGGAAATCAAACCACATGTCGTTGCCCGCTCCATTCGATCGCTTGCGTCTGCCTGTTATCGGTTCACCATTGTTCATTATTTCCACGCCCGATTTGGTAATCGCGCAGTGCAAGGCTGGGATCATCGGCAGTTTCCCAGCGCTTAACGCGCGGCCCTCGGGGGTGCTCGACGAATGGCTGCACCGCATCACCGAAGAGCTAACCGCGCATAACCGCGACCATCCCGATCTCCCGGCGGCACCCTATGCCGTCAACCAGATCGTCCACAAGTCGAACAATCGGCTCGAGGAGGATATGGAGGTTTGCGCCAAATGGCAGGTGCCCATGGTCATCACGTCACTCGGTGCGCGCGAGGACCTTAATCAAGCGGTGCACAAGTGGGGCGGGATCGTGCTGCACGACGTGATCAACGACCGCTTTGCCCGCAAGGCGATTGAAAAGGGCGCCGATGGTTTAATTCCGGTCGCCGCCGGGGCCGGCGGACATGCGGGGGTGCTGTCCCCATTCGCCTTGATGCAAGAGATTCGCCAGTGGTTCGATGGACTGGTTGCGCTCTCGGGCGCGATCGCCAACGGCCGCGCCGTTCTGGCCGCGCAGGCCATGGGTGCGGACTTCGCTTATATCGGCACGCCATGGATCGCGACCAAAGAAGCCAACGCGCAGGAGGGTTACAAGCAAGCAATTGTCGACGGGCGGGCGCAGGACATCGTCTATTCCAACCTGTTCACCGGGATCCACGGCAACTACCTGCGCCCTTCAATTGTCAATGCCGGGATGAACCCTGACAATTTGCCCGAAAGTGATCCTTCGGCGATGAACTTCGGTTCAGGCGGCAATACCGAAGCCAAGGCGTGGAAGGATATCTGGGGGTCGGGTCAAGGCATCGGCGCGGTCAGCGCGATCGATAGCGTGGCTGACCGCGTGGACAAATTGGAAGCCGAGTACAATCAAGCGCGCACCGAATTGACGGCTAAGGCGGCAATGGTACTGGCCTGAACTGCCTGTTGATCAATCATGCTTCGATAGTTCGGTAGCTGGCCAGAGCAACGCCGCCATCGCGTCCAGCTCGCTGAAATCGAGGCCACTGCCTAGCGGATCGTGACGGTTGAGCCGCAGGCGCCGATGTTGATCGAGCAGTCGGCGCCGCAGTGCGCACTGCAATAGTTCAAGTCGTTGGTAAGCCACTTCCAATGCCAGTTCGGGCGCGCGCAATCGGGTGGCCGCCCAGTTGGCTTCGATCTGTCCGACCCGCTCGATCACCATCGAATTATAGGCGCGGTGCGGGCCGCGATGCAGCGGCAATCCGATCTGGAATGCGGCCCGATCATTGGCTGGAAGCAGCAAACCATTGCGGCGAAAGTCGTCAAAATCGATTGTTTCACGTCCCAGCGCATTGAGCAACAGAGCGAAACAACTGCGCGTCACCAATTGGCGTGGTAGCAGATGGTGGCGCTGCAATCCAGGTTCGTATTCCGCGGTATCGCTGCGATTTACCGCGCGAAATGATAGCCGCTGGCGCTCAGCGGCGACCAGCCCGAGCCCCGATCTGGTTAGCCGCGGCAAGGCACTTCCTGCGGCGAGGCCGGCGGTAGCAGCTTTTTCAACGCTGAATTGTCACGTCAAGTTGGGTGCCCCGCATACTGGGCGTGACCAAAAGCGTCTCTCGATCGGGGCCGACAAATGAGTGTTGCGCCGTTAGCGGACCAGTTTCGATCAGCGCGTGGATCAA
>JAYTIS010000261.1:0-1851 GCA_043731725.1 Novosphingobium sp. | reverse complement strand
CCACGGTCAAGACGCTGCTCTCGCGGCTGGTCACCAAGCAGGCGGTGACGACTGAGCCTGACGGCAAGCGCTTCCTCTATTCGCCCGCCCTGGCCCGCGAAGCTTACCTCGGCGGAGAGAGCCGCCGCATGGTTGACCGCCTGTTCGGCGGTAGCGCTGCCGGCCTGTTCGCGCATCTTGCTGAGAGTGAGGCACTGACTCCGGCGGACATCGACCAGATCGAAGCGCTGCTCCGGGAAATCCGCAAAGAGGAATCGGGCAAATGAGCTGGCTGACCGACACCGAGCTCTACACCGGGCTACTGATCGCACTCGTGCTGGTGCTGCGCCGCCCGGTCGCCCGCATGTTCGGGCCGGGCCTGGCCTATGCGCTGTGGGCGCTGCCCTTGCTGCGGCTGGCCCTGCCGCCGCTCGTGCTGCCGGCCAAGCCCGTCAGCGACGTTATCGTGGTCACCGCTGCGGCGCTCTCCCCAGCGCAGCCTGCGGCGGTGGAAGCCTCCGCCTGGTCTGCCGTCCTGATTTATGCCCCTTTGCTTGAGACGGCATGGCTGGCGGGGGCAGTCCTGTTCCTGGTGTGGCGCACTGGCTCGTACCTCGCCATGCGGCGCAACCTGCTGCGTGGTGCCGTGGCCATCGGCCGTCAGGGCAAGGTGCGTCTGGTCGAAAGCCCCGCTACCCCCGCGCCGGTCGCCTTCGGGGTGTTTGACAAAGTGGTCGCGCTTCCGATCGGATTCAAGCGCCAGCCGATCCCGGCGCGCGATCTCACCATTGCGCACGAGCTGCAGCACCACGCCGGGCATGACCTTGCGGTCAATTTCGCTATGCAGCCGCTGCTCGCGCTGCACTGGTTCAACCCGCTTGCCTGGATGGGCTGGCGCGCGCTGCGCCGCGATCAGGAAGCGGCCTGCGATGCCCGCGTGCTCGCCGGGCACGATGCCGCCACCCGCGCCGATTACGCGCGGCTGATCACCAGTTTCGCCAAGGGATACCGCCAAAATCCGGGCCTTGCCCTGGCCGCGCCGATGGCCTGCCCGGTGCTTGGCGAGAAAAGCATAATCCATCGTTTGAGGAGCCTGACCATGAGTGAACCCAGCAAATCGAACCGCCTGATCGGCCGCCTGCTGATCGGCGCGGGGATCATCGCCCTGCCACTGACCGCCTCGGTCACTTACGCTGCGCCGGATGCCCCAACCCAGCCCGCGCCGCCCGCCGCGCCCGGTGCGCCGACCCCGCCCGCTGCGCCCGAGGCGCCGCAGGTGGAGACCCGCGTGATCATGATCAAGACGGATGGCAAGCACGGCGACCATGCGATGATGATGGGCGATGAGGCCGGGCTGACCGCCCGCACCGTTACCCGCGACGGCCGGACCTATGTGTTCAAGAGTACCAAGCCGATGAGCGATGCCGAAGTCGACAAGCGTATGGCCGAGGCCGAACAGGCCATGCCGCCGATGCCGCCCGTGGCCCTCAGCGCTCCTGCCGCGCTGCACCAGGTTCGCACGATCGTGATGAAACACGATGGCGCGGGGATGGAGGCGATGAGCATGGCCGGGCCGGACATGGCCATGGCGCACTGCGATGGCGGGCAGGCGACCAATGTCAATTCGGACCAGGTAGTTGACGGCAAGCACCGCGTCACCCGGATCGTGATGTGCAACAAGGGCGGCGACAAGACGCATACCCTGGCCGCGCTACGCTCGGCGCGCGATCAGGTGGCCGGCGATGCCAATATTCCGGCCGAAGCCAAGGCCAGTGCGCTCAAGCAGCTCGACGAGCAGATCGCCAAGCTGGATTGATTTCTTAGATCCTCTCCATTTTGCGAAGCCAAATGGGAAGGTGGCAGTGCGAAGCA
>JAYTIS010000260.1:0-3746 GCA_043731725.1 Novosphingobium sp. | reverse complement strand
GACAAAGATAAGGACAAAGACAAGGCTAAAGACAAGGCTAAAGATGGCAAACTTTCGCAGCCTAGCCGGGTGTGGGTGCAAGTTGCTACGGGCCGCGACAAGGCCTCCTTGGGGGCTGATTGGCGGCGCCTGCTCAAAAACGATCCCGCGGTGTTTAAGAGCAAGAAGCCCTTTGTGACTGCCTGGGGCCAGTCCAATCGATTGCTGACCGGACCGTTCGAAAGCCAGAAGGAGGCCACCGCCTTCCTCGCCGCGCTAAAGAAGGCGGGGGTCACAGGAGCGTTTGCGTGGTCGAGCGCTGCGGGCCAGATTGTCGATCAGCTGGGCGCGGGCAAGTAGCCTTCTCCACCGCTTTTCCACACTTTGTGAACAGCCTTATCGAGTTATGCGCAAGCCAAAGCCATGACGTCATTGTCCAAGCCCCAACTGGCGATACATCCAGCGACGATGATGCAGGTCACTCATGATATGGAACAGGACGAAGACGCGGCCCCGGTCGACATGCTCGCCTCACTGTTCGAGGCGCACGGTTGGCCGTGCGAATTTGTTGGCGAGGATGAGATTTCGGGCGAGATCAAGGGTAGCTGGGCCAATTACACGCTGCGCGGCGTTTGGCGGCGGGAAGATCACGTGCTGCAGCTGCTGTGCCTGCCCGATATCCGCGTTCCCGATGAAAAGCGTGCCGCGGTGTTCGAACTGCTCGCGCTGGTCAACGAACAGCAGTGGGTCGGGCATTTCGACCTGTGGTCAAGCGGCAACGTCCTGCTTTACCGCCACGGGCTGCTGCTTGGCGACGATGGCCTGCTCAGCCTGAGCCAGGCGCAGGTCGCGGTCGAGGCTGCGGTCGAAGAGTGCGACCGGTTCTATCCGGCCTTCCAGTTCGTGCTGTGGGGGGATAAGACCCCGGCCGAAGCGCTCGCCAGCTCGATGGTGGATGCAGCGGGCGAAGCCTGACTTGGGTGCCCGCAGCGGCTTGGAGCCAGTACGTGACTGATCACCCGGCAATTCTGATCCTTGGCTGCGGCAATATGGGCGGGGCGATGCTAGCTGGCTGGCTCGCTGCAGAAGTGCCCGCCAGTTTCACTGTGGTCGATCCGGTGGCTACCGAAGTGCCCGCAGCTGTGCGGCTATTGCGCGAAGTCCCCGCCGAGCGGTTCGATGTCGTGCTGCTGGGGGTCAAGCCCCAGGCATTGAACGACGCTGCGTCTGCCTTGGCCCCGGTGATGACCGAGCAAGCGCTGTTGCTTTCGCTGCTGGCCGGAGCCGAACTGGCCAGCCTGGCAGCGCGGTTTCCGGTCAATGGCGGGATCGTGCGGGTGATGCCCAACCTTGCCGCCGCGGTCGGTAAATCGCCGATCGGGCTGTATGCAGCAGATCTGTCCGAAGCAGCGCGCGCGGCGGTGACAGCGCTGCTGGCCCCACTGGGCACGCCCGAATGGCTGGCGGGTGAGGACCAGCTTGACGCCGTGACCGCGCTGGTCGGTTCGGGTCCGGCGTTTGTTTACCGTTTTATCGAAGCGCTGGCCGCGGGCGGAGCAGCGCTGGGGCTAGATCCGTCCCAGGCCCAGCGGCTGGCGCTGAGCATGGTCGAAGGTGCGGCGGTCTTGGCAGCCACAGCGGACAAGCCGCCGGCTGAGCTGGCGCGGCGGGTGACCAGCGCAGGCGGGACCACCGCGGCCGGTCTGACGGTGCTCGATCAGGATGCAGCGCTGGCGAGGCTCGTGGCTGACACACTGCGTGCTGCGCGTGATCGCGGGGCCGAACTGGCCGCAACCGCGCGCGGCTAGACTTGTTACATTCTGCGACGAGAGCGTTGTCTGGTTTTGCTTGAAAGTGCGCCTCCAAACTCCGATATTCAACGCAGCGGCCCCAGTGGGCGCGCATTAGGAGTTTGATCCATGGCTGATTGGAACGATCCGCAGACCACCCGCAATCCGTTTGCGACTGGTCCGCAGCTGAATGGTGAACTGATCGGCGGAGCGGCGCGCGACGAAGGTCTGCGCAGCTACATGCTGTCAATTTACAACTACATGGCCTCCGGAGTGCTGCTTTCCGGCGTGGTGGCGCTGCTGTTCGCGCGTTCGGGTATGGCTGAGGCTACGTTCGGATCGCCGCTGCGCTGGGTAATCGCGCTCGCCCCGCTGGGGTTTGTGATGGCGATGAGCTTTGGGCTGCACAAAATGCAAGCCTCGACACTCAAGCTAATGTTTTGGGGCTTTTCAGTGGCGATGGGACTGTCACTCTCGTCGATCTTCTTCGTTTATACCGGCGCGTCAATCGCCACGACCTTCTTCGCCACGGCAGGCGCGTTTGGCGGGCTTAGCCTCTATGGGTACACCACCAAGCGTAACCTATCGGCGATGGGCGCTTTCATGGTCATGGGACTGATCGGGATCATCATCGCGATGGTGCTGAACATGTTCCTGCAGTCGAACGCGATGGCGCTGGCGATCTCGGTGTTGGGTGTGGTGATCTTTGCCGGGCTTACCGCATGGGATACGCAGCGCCTGCGCAACGCTTATTACCAAGTGCAGGGTAGCGAAATGGTACAAAAGGTCGTGATCATGGGCGCGCTCAGCCTTTATCTCGACTTCATCAACCTGTTTCAGTTCCTGCTCAGCTTCATGGGCAGTCGCCGCTAACCCTGATCCGGCAACGGACAAGCTTGCCCGGCGCGCTATCCAGCGCGCCGGGCATTTGCTTTATGGCACCAAGCGGTTAGAGATTCAGGCTAATGAAATGAACGACCTAGCAAACGGTCGGTCGGTATCGGTAGCAGGAACGAGAATAATGAGTTCGCACGTTCACAAATTCGTAGTTGCGGTTTCAATGCTGCTGCTGAGCAGTGGATTGGAAGCCAAGCACAAAAAGCCCCCGCCGCCACCACCGCCTCCGCCCCCACCGATCATCGTCTATATTCCGCCGCGCCCAACCCCGCCGCTGGGCGCTTCGCCGCTGTTCAAAGTGCCGCCAATGGGCCTGAATGGCGCGCGCCAGACGATCAATACCCAGATTGCTCCATTGCAAGCGGTATGGAACCTGCGCTCGGCCTACAACGTCGCCGCGCTCGATTGTTTGAGGCCCGAACACGCCGAAATTCTGGTCGGCTACAAACGTTTCCTCAAAATCTACAAAGTGGGTTTGCTCAAGGCCAACCGGGCGGTCGATGCCGACTATAGCAAACGGTATGGCACGGCGTTTATCCGCCCGCGTGAGGCCTATATGACGCAGGTCTATAACTACTATGCGTTCCCGCCGACCTTGCCCAATTTCTGCGACGCCGCGCTGACGATGGCGCGCGAATCGATGACGCTAAAACCGCTGGACCTGACCGCCTTTGCGCAGCGCTTCGTGCCCCAATTCGATCTGGTCTATGAGAATTTTTACCGCTCTTACGATCAGTACAAAGCCGATGCCGCGGCCTGGGATGCCAAGTACGCGCCAGTGTTGGTGGTAGTGCCGGTTTTGGAGCCGACTGCACCGCCGACATCGCCGGTTACGTCTGTGGCAGTGCCATCGACGATAACGATAACCACACCCACCCCAACCCCAAGCCCAACGACAAAGCCACTCCCGACACCTGGGGGCCGCTAGCGCGCGACTGGCCGACCGTTTTGCCCTTTCAAGGTCGCGGGCTATTCGCTAAATCTTACGCCACGCACTGAATGGGGCCGTAGCTCAGATGGGAGAGCGCGTCGTTCGCAATGACGAGGTCAGGGGTTCGATCCCCCTCGGCTCCACCAGTG
>JAYTIS010000259.1:0-4303 GCA_043731725.1 Novosphingobium sp. | reverse complement strand
CCCAACTGCTGCATGTGCAGGTTGGTGCCGGTAACCGTAGGGGTGAGAGTCCAGGTGACGACGCTCTTTAAATTTTCGTCGCCCCACGTGTAGGACAGTTTACTATTCGGTTCGATTTCCAGAACCTGACAGTTGACTGCACCCCAGTCTCCGCGAAAATTGAACTTGTGCCCTACGACCAGATTGAAGTCATTCTTCATCAGCCACTCTTCGATCAGGTGTGGTTGGGTGAGCGCGCGCCAGATCTTGTTGGGCGGGTATGCAAATTCCCGTTCGATGATGACCGACCGCGGTTCAAACGGTGGTTCAATCATTGATCCATCCGCTTCAGCAAATCTTCCAGGCTGTCGAATCGGCTTTCCCAGAAACCGGCCATTTGGGATGTCCAGTCGACCAGCGGGGTCAAGCCACCAACCTGCGCGGCATAATGAGTTTGCCGACCTTCGGGGCGGTCGAGCACCAATCCAGCCCGCTTCAACAGGCCAAGGTGTTTTGAGACGGCCGGTTGCGAGACTCTGGCCTGTGCCGTCAGAGCCCCGACGGTAAGTTCCCCGTCACGGCAAAGGCGTTCATAGATTGCCCGCCGGGTCGGATCGGCGAGCGTTTTGAAAATCATTTCGTGAGTGTTCGGCATAGCAACCTATAACCCTTTAGCTATCGATCCGATCAATAACCAAAGGGTTATACGTTCGTCAATCCACAAATTTGCGTATGAAGATGTTCGCGAACTTTAACCTAGTCTACGGGCGCTCAAACCAGATTCGCTACATCCCCAAATGCTGTTAGTCTTCCTCGCCAACCCCGGAGCCTCCTGATGCCAATCTTCTATGATTACCTGCGCGCCCCCAGTCCGCGGCGAGCGCGGATTGTGTTGGCCGAAAAGCGCATCGCGCACGAAGTGCGCATCGTCGATCTGGTAGCGGGCGAGCAATTGTCGGACGCATATCGGGCGGTTAATCCGGCCTGCACCGTCCCTGCGCTGCAGCTCGAAGATGGGGCTGTGCTGACCGACAATGCCGCAATTGCCGCTTGGGCCGAAGCCGCACATCCCGAGCCGCCGCTGCTCGGCCGCACCCCGCTGGAGAAGGCTAGGGTCGCCAGCTGGAACGCCAAGATCGAGGGCGAATGCATGATGGCGATTGCCGAGGCGATGCGCAACACCGCCCCAGCAATGAAGGATCGCGCGCTGCCCGGGCCAGAGAACTATGCCCAGATCCCCGAACTCGCGGCGCGCGGGGCGGCGCGGTTGGGGCATTTCCTCGACCGGTTCGAGTTGCACATGGCGGGCAGCGACTATGTCGCCGGAAACTTTCTGAGCCTGGCCGACATCACCGCCTGCGTCGCGCTCGATTTTGCCCGCGTGCTCAAGGTCGACGCCTATGACGGGCGTCCGGCGCTGCGCGCGTGGCGCGACCGCCTAGGCGCGCGTCCGGCGTTTACGCTATAATATCCTGATCGCGGGGTTCTCCGCACTTTTCACATTAATTCACTCACTTACCGGAACGCCCGGCGCGGATTTGCGTTGGCTGGGGGAGGGCTGTCGGGCCGGGCTTAGCCGCGCTGCAATGGCAGTCACCCTCAGCATCATGCGCCACGCACCAGGAGCCCTACGACATGCCGAAGAAGCCAGCCGCCTCACCCGCTAATGCCAACGCCTTGCACGATTACGCCCCCGGCGCCGGCATGGCGGTGCCCGCCGAAAACTTGGGCAATGCAGGCGAGACGCATCAGGAGGTGGCGCACGACGGCGATCACTCTGACACGCTGGCGCATCTGACCACCAACAGCGGCATGCGCGTGGCGGATAATCAGAACAGCCTGCGCGCTGGGGAGCGCGGGCCCTCGCTGCTCGAAGATTTCGTGCTGCGCGAAAAGATCTTCCACTTCGATCACGAACGGATCCCCGAACGGATTGTTCACGCGCGCGGCTCGGCAGCGCACGGCGTGTTCGAATGCACCAAAGCGATCCCCGAGCTGACCAAGGCCTCGTTGTTTCAAAAGGTCGGCAATTCGTGCCCGGTGTTCACGCGCTTTTCGACCGTGGCGGGCGGCGCTGGTTCGGTCGATACCCCGCGCGACGTGCGCGGCTTTGCGGTCAAGCTCTATACCGACAGCGGCAACTGGGATCTGGTGGGTAACAATATCCCGGTGTTTTTCATCCAAGATGCACTCAAGTTCCCCGATCTGGTTCACGCGGTCAAAATGGAAGCCGATCGCGGCTATCCGCAGGCCGGCAGCGCGCACGACACATTCTGGGACTTCATCGGTTTGATGCCCGAAGCGATGCACATGATCATGTGGGCCATGTCCGACCGCGCGATCCCGCGCTCGCTGCGGATGATCGAGGGCTTTGGGGTGCACACCTTCCGGCTGGTCAACGCCAAGGGTGCGGGCACGTTCGTTAAGTTTCATTGGAAGCCGGTGCTCGGCCTTGCCTCAACCACTTGGGACGAGGCGGTCAAACTCGCTGGAGCGGATAACGATTTCCACCGCCGAGATTTGTTCGAGGCAATTGAGGCGGGGCATTTTCCCGCTTGGGATCTGGGCATCCAGGTGTTCGACGAAGCGTTTGCGGCCAAGCAGCCCTATGACGTGCTCGACGCGACCAAGCTGATCCCCGAGGAAGATCTGCCGGTCCAGATCATCGGTCGGATGACGCTCAACCGCAACGTCGACAACTTCTTTGCCGAGACCGAGCAGGCCGCATTCTTGCCCAGCAATGTCATCCCGGGCATCGATTTCAGTAACGATCCACTGCTGCAAGGTCGGCTATTCTCGTACCTCGATACGCAGAAGTCGCGGCTGGGAACGGCCAATTTCCACCAAATCCCGATCAACGCGCCCAAGTGCCCGTTCCACAACTTCCAGCGCGACGGGATGATGCAGACGCTGGTACCAACCGGCCGCGCCAATTATGAGCCCAACTCGCTGGCTGAGGCGGGCGAGACCGGCGGCCCGCGCGCGTGCCCCGAAACCGGGTTCAGCAGCTTTTCGGCCAATAATGAGCGCAACGATGGCAGCCAGAAACTGCGCATCCGGGCCGAAACCTTTGCCGATCACTACAGCCAAGCGCGGCTATTCTACACCTCGCAGACCGCAAACGAGCAGGCGCATATGGCCTCGGCGCTGGTGTTCGAGCTGTCCAAGGTGACGATCGCGCCGATCCGCACCCGCGTGCTCAGCCGTTTGCGTAATATCGACGAGGATCTGGCCAAGCGCGTCGCCGCAGGCCTTGCAATGGACCTTCCGCCCAAGGCCAAGGCCGCGCGCGAGCCGGTCGCGATGAAGGTATCGGACGCGCTCTCGATCCAGAAGCAATCGGCTGGGGTTACCGCCAAGCAATCACTCAACGGCCGCTGCGTCGGGATCCTGTTCGCCGAAGGATCGGACAAGGCTGCGATCATGGGCCTGAAGGGCGAAATCGAAGCCGTGGGTGGACGGGTCAAGCTGGTCGCACCCAAGATTGGTGACACCCCGGTCAAGGGTGGCATGCTCAAGGCCGATGGTCAGCTCGCCGGGACCCCCTCAGCGGTATTCGATGCGGTGGTCTCGATTTTGATGCCCGACGCTGCGGCCAAGCTGGCCAAGGATGCGGACGCAGTCGCGTGGTTTGCCGACGCCAACTACCACTGCAAGACCATCGCGGCTTGCAACGGCACCCGCGAGCATTTGCTGCCGCGCGCCAATGTTGAGATCGATGCCGGGGTGCCGAAACCCGAAGACTTCATGAAAGTTGGCGCGGTGCGGCACTGGGACCGCGAACCGAAGGTCCGCGATCTGGCGTGACCCTGCGCAAGCGAACCCGAGTGATGCGCATCTCTCGGGTTCGTTTGCCTTACTGTCTTGCCTAAATTGCCTCGAATCAAACTTGAGCGCTTACCGTCGCCAGCCTCGGCCGCCGCGCCACCGGCCGCCGCCGCCTCCGCGCAGCAGTCTCACCACGAACAGCAGCAATACCGCGCCGATTGTCGCGTTGACAATCGCACTGATCATTCCGGCGCCGAGATGAATGCCAAGGCGCGGCAACAGCCAACTTCCGACAAAGGCACCTAATATGCCGATCAGGATATCACCAATAATCCCGAAACCCGTCCCGCGCACGATTTGACCAGCCAGCCAGCCTGCAACCAGACCGACAAACAATATCACCAACAGGCTTTCACTCGACATATGCATTGTGTCACCTCGGCATTTTGCTCGCGCGTCTCAGTGCAAGCCGATTGGAACGGTCCGTATAAAATGGGATCAGTTTGATCGACTGTTTTGGTCTCATCGACGTCATTGTCAACACTTCGCCACCACG
>JAYTIS010000258.1:0-6606 GCA_043731725.1 Novosphingobium sp. | reverse complement strand
CTGCTTCATGCCGCATTTGAAGTCGCCAATCTCGATGACCTGATGCTCGGTCACCAGCACTTGAAGGCGAAGAAGCGGAAGGCGGCCTGGGGCGTCGGTCGTCATATTATGGGCAGCCAAGTGTTCGATTATTGGATGGATCCGTTCGGGAACGAACTTGAGCACTGGACCGATGGCGACTTGCTTACTGCAGCCGATCCGCCCCAGAAAATGCCAATGAGCGCTTTGCTGGCGGTGCAATGGGGCAGCCCGCACCCAATGCTGGCGGGCAAGCTGCCACCACCGCCCGGCCTCGTCAGAGCTTCTTCACCGCCCTGCAACTTCGCATCAGACGGCTGTTCAGTAGCCAGCCCAAAGGAATTCACGCATGAAACTGGCCACCTATAGCGCCGACGGAGTGACTCGTACTGGGATCATCGTCTGCGACACGGTCATCGACAGCGGCGTTGCCGGGACGATGATCGACTTGATTAGGAATTGGGACAGCCTCAAACCGCAGCTCGAAGCCAGGGCTGAGGGGGGCGGCGGCATGCCGTTGGCGGCGGTGAAGCTGGAAGCGCCGATTCCGCGCCCCGGCAAAATCTGGGCCATTGGCCTCAACTATGCCGATCACATCGCTGAATCGAACATGGCAACGCCCGAGCGGCAGATCTGGTTCACCAAGGCGCAGACCAGCGTCAATGGGCCATTCGATCCGATCCAGATCGCCACGGGCACTGGCGCGACGGATTATGAAGTCGAGCTCGTTGCGGTCGTCGGCAAAGGTGGCAAGCACATTGGCGCAACGGACGCGAGGGCGGCAATCTTCGGCTACTGCGTCGGAAATGACGTAACCGAAAGGATGTGGCAGCACGCCAGCCCGCAATGGTCCTTGGGCAAGAGCTTCGACACCCATGGCCCGATGGGCCCGTGGATCGTCACCGCCGACGAACTTGGCGACCCGCACACCCTTGGCCTGCGCTGCTTCGTCAATGGCGAAAAGCAGCAGGATTCGAACACGGCAAACCTGGTGTTCGATATCTGGCAGCAGATCGAGCATCTTTCGGTTGGGATGACTCTCGAGCCGGGTGACTGCCTGTTCACCGGCACCCCCGGCGGGGTCGGCGCGGCGATGGATCCGCGCCAGTTCCTCAAGCCGGGCGATGTCGTTCGCTGCGAGATCGACGGGTTGGGACACATCGAAGGCACTATGATCGCGGAAGGCTGAGCGATGGCGTTTGATTGCGATGTCTTGATCTCCGGCGGCGGACCCACCGGCATTGCGCTGGCCATCTTGCTTGCGCGGCGCGGGGTCCGGGTGATCGTCGCCGAAAAGGAGGCGGAGATTTATGCGCTGCCGCGCGCCGCGCACCTCGATCATGAAAGCATGCGCATCCTCCAGGAAGCCGGCGTCGCGAACGCGGTGATGGCCACCACCGCCGCGTCGCGCGCTACGACTTCCTGAGTGCCCGAGGTGACCTGCTCTTGCGCTTCGCGGGGTCGGACCGGATCGGCCCCGGCGGTTGGCCCGGCGCAAACATGATTCACCAGCCGTCGGTCGAAGCGGCGCTCCGTCTTTCCCTTGCGGCCGAACCCGATGCGACGCTCCACAGCCGCTGGGAATTGACCGGGTTCGCGGAGGATGGCGATGGGATAACCGCCAAGCTCACCACGCCTGAAGGCGCGCGCGAGATCCGCGCCCGCTATCTGGTCGGCGCAGACGGAGCGCGCTCGCCAGTGCGCGAGGCTTGCGGAATCGCCTTTGAGGACCTCGATTTTGAGGAGCCATGGCTGGTCGTCGATGTGCTGGTCGACGATCCCGCCCGATTGCCCGACGCGAACCTGCAGATCTGCGACCCCGAACGGCCGACGACTAGTGTGCTGATGGGCGAGGGCCGCCACCGCTGGGAGTTCATGATCAAGCCCGGCGAATGTCCGGAACAGGTGAGCGATGATGCTTTCATCGAGCGGCTGCTCCAACCGTGGAACGTCAAGGGCGCGGTGCGAATGGAGCGCAAGGCGGTCTATACCTTCCGTGCGCGCATCGCGAGCGAGTGGCGCAAGGGCCGCGTCCTTTTGGCAGGCGACGCGGCGCACCAGACCCCTCCGTTTGCCGGTCAGGGCATGTGCTCCGGCCTGCGTGATGCGATGAACCTGTCCTGGAAACTGGCGCTGGTGGTGCGCGAGCAAGCCCCGGAGAGCCTGCTTGAGGCCTATCAGCCCGAACGCGCACCCAATCTGCGCGCCACGATCGACATGGCGATCATGATGGGACGGTTGGTCTGCATGACCAGCAAATGGTCTGCATTCCTGCGCGACATGAAGTTCAAGCTGGGGCGGGCCTTGGGCAAGCTTCCCGACCGGCCGGCCGACTATCCGCCAATCTCGGCCGGCGCGATCCTGCCGGGCAGCGCTGCGGCTGGTCAGTACTTCCCGCAATTCATCTCGACCGACGGGCTACGCCTGGATGACGCCTTGGGTGCTGGGCACTGGCTGATCTCACGCGGTGAACTTTCCGCACCGAAGCTCGCACCGTTCGCCGCGTCGTTTGTCCACTGGCTGGATAGTTACGGCGCAGAAGCCGTGTTGGTTCGGCCCGATCGCTACGTGTTCGGGACCGGCCCGCTAAGCGAGCTTGAAGCCGCTTGGCGGGCAGCAACTCAAGGAGAAAATTAGTTCAATTGCGGCCCAACTGCAGCGGTACACTTGGGGTGGAAAGGGGACAATTGGATTGAACACAAGGCGCGTCTCTGCGGGTGAGGAGTATAAGTGGCGGAGCAGACCGAAGGTGTGCGGTGACGCGGCATGCGATTTGTCCTAGCCAGATCGCGCTCGAGCCGCCAGTCGGTGCATTTGCACTGACAGAGCCTGGCGCCGCCTTCTTTCGACCACTCTTCAGTCTCGCTGTCCCTCGTTAAAACCACTATGGTACACTCCAAGGACGGGCGGATAAGCGCTCGACGTCGGAGACTGTCAGATGACTACCAGCCGCCAGATCCATCTTGTCCGCCGTCCGGACGGAGTACCCGTTGCTTCCGATTTTGCAGTAGTTGAAGTCGATACGCCTGACGCTTCCGATGGTCAGGTTCAAGTCCAGAACATGCTGATGTCAGTTGATCCCTACATGCGGCCCCGGCTCACGGCCGACCAGGCGCTGAATGTGGCGATGATCGGCGGCGGCATTGGTCGCGTGGTCCAATCGCGCAATCCGGATTTCAGGGAAGGCGACCTGGTTCGTCATGGCGCTGGGATGCAGGAACTCTTCACGGGCGACGGCAAAGGCATGCAAGTGTTGGATCCCGATCCTGCCCTGTCCTTGACGGTCTATATGCACGCACTGGGAGGCACTGGGATTACAGCTTATGGCGGTCTGCTGGAAACCGGAGCGCTGAAGCACGGCGAGCAGGTGTTTGTTTCCACGGCAGGCGGGGCGGTCGGCTCAGTCGTTGCTCAGATAGCCAAGATCAAGGGCTGCTACGTGGTAGGATCGACCGGCTCCGACGATAAAGTAGCGTGGTTGCGGGATGCAGTCGGAATCGACGCGGTCATCAACTACAAGACCCAGCCGCTAGCCGCGGCGCTGAAGGCGGCCACTCCCAACGGTGTCGATGTCTATTTTGAAAATGTCGGAGGCGCTCAACTGGATGCCGCTTTGCCGCGCATGAATCTGCGGGGGCGGATTCCGGTCTGCGGCATGATCTCGACTTACAACGGCGGAGGGGAAGGAGTGCGCAACCTTTTCAGCCTGATCTACGGCCGCATCCGCATGGAAGGTTTCGTAGCCACTGATTTCCCGCACCTGCAAGGGGCATTCTTAAGCGATATGACTGGCTGGTTGAAGGACGGCCGCGTGAAGTACCAAGAGACTATCTTGGAAGGCTTTGAACGTGCTCCGGAAGGTTTGATTGGTCTGTTCTCAGGCCTGAACAATGGCAAAATGCTTATCCGCGTTTCGCACTAGGCTCGTGCCTTTCCGGCCGGCCAGCTAACAGGGGATCCTGGCGGAACGTCATTTCACGATTGCGCTGCTTTATACGATTTCCGCAAACGGGGCGCTCACTGACCAGCCGTCATGACGCATTTGGGGTGGAAAGCGGACATCATCTACTCTCGATCCCGGCTATTCCTGGCCCCTCTATAATCGTCACGAATAGGGATGAGGATAAACTCCCACAGGACCATGCTTGCGCCGACCAGCGAAATAACCGCTGTTAAACCTAACAGCCAATTGAACACTGACTCCACCGCACCAGTGGCTTTGCAAACGACAATTGGCATTAGCAGCAGCCCAAACCACGGCAGCAATTGGGTCTTCGCCTCCATGCTCAAAGCAAGTCCATCTAGGGGCAGTGCCTTTTGCGCAAGATATGCTCGGTATCGGGAAATTGGATTCCGCATCGCTTGAATATTCCACGACGCTGTCATGTCCGCAATCGGGCCGTTCACCGCCGAGCCGCAGCGTCGCATTTGGGGCGGAGAGCGGACATTCGCGGTTTGACCCGGCTGAAGCATTCTTCCCGGTTCATTCCAGCACCGCATGATTTCTGGGAAAACTGCCAATAACTACATCATCGGATTTGCGATCCGCACGTCGCGTTCTGCCTCCGGCCCTGAGGTTATCGCAACGTCGTATCCAGCAAGCTCCTCCGGCACATAGTAGTGCACCTTGTTGGAGTGATAGGCATCCCAAGCGCACTGAGCGACCGCTAGGGCAGGCAACACGCGCCATTGTCCTTCGGTCGGAAGCCTTGCCTTTGCTTCGGGCGGCAACATACCGGTGTCGATAATGCCTGGCAAAACGTCAGCGGCTCTAACTCCGTAAGCCGCGAACTCGACCGAGAGTGCTTCGGTCAGTCCTTTGACAGCGTGTTTCGTTGCGGAATAAACGGCAAGCCCCGCCGTACCAAATATTGCCGATGCCGAAGCAGTCGAGAGACATAGCGAGCCTGGTGTCGCTTGTAGCAGAGGTAGCGCGGCGTGGATTGTGCTCATCGAGCCCATCAAGTTCACGTCAACGATTTTCTGGATCAAAGACCAGTCCATATCGGCGAACATGCCTTTGGCATCTATTCCTGCGTTGCTGAACAGCATGTCGAGGTGGTCATCAGTGCGGCGTCCAAAGTCATCAACCGCCGCCAGAAGCCCGGCGCGATCGGTCACATCGACTGCGCGGAAGAACCCGTTATCGATCCCCACTTCGTGGGCTAGGTTCTCCAGCAGTCCGGCATCGCGATCGAGGCAGCCTACGAACCAGCCATTGCCCGAAAACAGAGTCGCAGTGGCCCGCCCTATCCCTGATGCAGCCCCTGTAATCAGAATGGACTTGCGTCTTTGCTGGGCTTGGTCCGACATCTTCTTCTCCCTTGATGATGCAGCTCGCCTAACAGTCGGTTCGGTGCATCGTCTAACTGTATTTCTGCAATCTTGTCGCGGCCCAGCCGCAGCGACAAGATTGGGGTGGTTAGCGGTCATTCATTGCGTTAGCCTCCGATGACATTTTGAAGGACACGGCGATGAAGGCTAGAATACAGGCGTCACTGTTTATTGTGGTGGCGCTTATGGTGATGGGACTACCACGAACTGCTGGTGCCCAAGCAGTCGGGTTTACCATGAAGTTACCCACCTCGCTTGAAGCGGCGATTGCAGAAAGCCACGAGGCACTTCGCAAAATCCTGAACGGCGATCCTACGGGTTATGCAGCGCTTTTCGCCGACCGCGATGATATTACGCTCGGCAATCCTTTTGGACCGTTCGGTAAGGGTCGGGCGGCCGTTCTAAAAGCTCTCAACAACGCATCCACCAAATACAAGGATGGCACGGTCGTCCGCGTTGAACGCATTGCAGCCTACGGCGATGGCAAATTCGTGATCCTGGTCGAGATCGAACACGATCGCGCCAAACTGGGAATAAGCACCGATTTTGCCGACTTCGCCGCCCGGGTCACCAGTGTTTACGAAAAAATCGGCAATCGTTGGTGGCTGATTCATCGCCATGCTGACCCGATCACAACAGCTCGCCCGGCAGAATCTATGCTGCAAAAGTGACACCCTGAATGTCAGTTAATGGGTGACTCACAGCAAGGCCGCAATGGCGCATTTGGGGTGGAAAGCGGACATTTCGATTTCAACGGGTTCAACTGGTGTGATGGATCGTAGACCAATCAAGCAATCACATCTCGTGACTATCGCCCGTTGCAAACTTGATTCGCAGAAAGATCTTTAATCCACCCGGAGCAGACCCGTAGTCAGGCTTGAATGCTGTAGGAACGAAATCTCTGGTGTATGAGCCCCCCAGCCTGAGCGAGAGGCCGCGTTGCTGAAATAGGGTCCGCTCGTAGCCTATCGTCAATGCCTTCACCCACCTGAGATTTGTCGAGGTACCACTAGCTCCAACATCAAGCTGCTTCGGCGCTATCTGCAAGACCTCGGCCCTGCCAAACAGTGCGTTTGCTCCTCGCTGATAGACCCCTTCAGCTAGCAGGCTTGTTTGCGTAATGCCGTGGCCTTCTCGCCCCGTTGCCCAAACGAGGGAAGACCGCAGTGTGCCAGATCCAACCTGATGGGATGTTGCCAGCCAGACCGACTTAAAATGACTGTGTATTTTAGCACCTGCGTCGTCCAGTGAAAG
>JAYTIS010000257.1:0-1879 GCA_043731725.1 Novosphingobium sp. | reverse complement strand
TGATCGATGCCGTGCTCAACCGGGGCGAGACGCTCGACCAGGCGGTTAACAGCGCGCTACTCGGGGTCAAAGGCCAGGCTGATCGCGCCTTGGCGCGGGCCTTGGCCGGCGAAGCGTTGCGTTGGCTGACCGATCTCGACGGTCTGATCGATAGCGCCACCCGGCTGGCGCTCGCCCCCGATGCCAAGGTCCGCTCGGTGCTGCGGCTGATGCTGGCGGGCTGGCTGCGGCTGGAAACGCCGCCGCACGCGGTGATCGCCACTGGCTTGCCGCTGCTCAGCGGCGGACCGCGCAGATTGGCGCACGGAGTGTTCTCGACGCTGACCAAGCGCGCCGTGACTTTGCCCGCCGCGCCGACCTTGCCCGAAGCGGTGCTGGCCCGCTGGGGGACGCGCGCTGCGGCAATCGCGGCCGGGCTGGGTCACTTGCCCCCGCTCGACCTGACCTTGCGCGATGCGAGCGAGACCGCCGCCTGGGCCGAGCGGCTGGGCGGCACCTCGCTGCTTCCGGGCCACGTCCGGCTGTGCCGCGGAACGGCGGTGGAAAACCTCGATGGTTACAATGAAGGCGCGTGGTGGGTACAGGATCTCGCCGCCAGTCTGCCGGCCCAGCTACTGGGTCCAGGTACCGGCCGCAGCGTGCTTGATCTGTGTGCCGCCCCCGGCGGCAAGACGCTGCAACTGGCCGCTACGGGTTGGCAAGTCACCGCGATTGACGCCAGTGGACGGCGGCTCGAACGGGTCGAGCAGAACCTTAAGCGCACCGGGCTCAGCGCCAAGATTATCATCGGCGATGCGCTGCACTGGCAGCCGGGCGAACAATTCGATGCCGTGCTGCTCGATGCGCCGTGCACCGCCACCGGGACCTGCCGCCGCCATCCCGATGTGCTCCACCGGATCGGCCCGCGCCAGATCGCCGAGCAGACCGAACTGCAAGCCGCGCTGCTTGAGCGTGCGGTCAGCTGGGTTAAGCCGAGCGGCATGCTGATCTATGCGGTGTGCTCGCTCGAGCCCGAGGAAGGCGAGGCGCAGGCGGCCAAGGTCGCGCTCACGCTCGCTCCGATCCGCGCCGACGAATTGCCCGCCGGTCTGGCACCCAGCGCCGATGGATATCTGCGCACCGATCCGGGGATGCTGGCCGAAGCGGGCGGGGTTGACGGGTTCTTCGTGGCGCGTTGGCGCAGCGATTAACGCCTAGCCCCTTGCCCTAGCGCGACAAGCTGGCAAGATTGCCCTACATCTGAGGGGACCCACATGCACCGCACCGCCATCTTCGCCGCACTCGCACTGGGGGCCGCTACCCCCGCGCTGGCCTATCAGGCCGAGATCCGCCGCGACGATTGGGGGATCGCCCACATCAAGGGCCACAGCGACGCCGATGCGGTTTACGGGATGATCTATGCCCAGGCCGAGGATGACTTCAACCGGATCGAGATGAATTACCTGACCAACCTGGGCCGCCGGGCCGAGGCTGATGGCGAGGGCGTGATCTGGCAGGATCTGCGCCAGCGGTTGTTTATCGATCCCGCTGATTTGAAAGTGCAATATGCCAAAAGTCCGCCGTGGCTGCGCGCGCTGATGCAGGGCTGGGCGGCGGGGCTTAACCAGTACCTCGCCGATCACCCCGAAGTGCATCCCAAAGTTCTCACCCGGTTCGAACCGTGGATGGCGCTGAGCTTTTCCGAAGGCAGCATCGGCGGCGATATCGAGACGGTGCCGCTCAGCCAGCTTGAGGCATTCTACACCCGGCACCAGATCGCGCTGACTGCGAACGAGCGCGGGCTGGAATTCAAGGAACCATTGGGCTCGAACGGGTTTGCCATCGGGCCGAGCCACAGCGCCAGCGGTTATCCGCTGCTGCTGATCAACCCGCACACCAG
>JAYTIS010000256.1:0-3831 GCA_043731725.1 Novosphingobium sp. | reverse complement strand
TGCGGTCATGCGCCACGGCGAGCACACCCGCCGCCATATCATCGTTCGAGGCGAAGATGGCGGTCGGACGGCCGGGCAGATCGAGCAGATATTTTGCGGCGCGCACCCCGCTTTCAAAATCAAACTCACCATCACACACCAAGGCTGGATCGAGCGCGATCCCGACCCGGTCAAGCGCGCGACAATAACCCTTCAGCCGGTCGAGCGAGCCCATGTGGTTGGAATGGCCTTTGATGAATCCGATCCGCCGGTGCCCCAGATTGATGATATGCGTGGTCATGTCGTCGGCGGCCTGCGCATCGTCCATATAGACCGAGCTCGTCAGCGCATGATTGGTGCCGGGCGAAATCCGCACGAACGGAATTTCCATAGCTTCCAGCGCGCGCAGCACCGGGTCACAATCGGTCACCGGCGAGGACAGGATGATCCCGTCGACATGCGTTTCGGAAACGAGCCCACGCACTTGTTCGCCCACGAGGGGATCCGCCACATCGACCGGCTGCGCGAGCAGGCGAATGCCCTTTTGTTTACAATATTCCCAGCAGCCGGTCTGGATCTGGAACATGTAATAGGGGCTGTGATTGTCATAAATCAGCGCGACCTGATTGCTCTTCGCGCCCGACAGGATGCGTGCGGCAATGCTGGGAGTGAAGTCAAGTTCGCGCATCGCCGCATCAACCCGCGCCTTGGTATCGGCACTAACGTAAGGATGCCCGTTGAGCACCCGGCTAACGGTCTTGACCGCCACCCGCGCGCGCGCGGCCACGTCGCGGATATTGGCGCGTTCGTTCATGTCGCCAGCACTCCGGGCAAGGTTGCGAACAGTTCTGCGAACGGGCTGTCCGGGCGCACAAATACCGGCGGTTTGCCGAGGGGTGAAGGAACGGTGTGAACACCCGAATCGTACATCTGGCCTGACCAGACATGCCGCCACGGCTGCTCGCCGGGGAGGATTATCTGGCGCGAAACCGCGCCTTGTTCGATCACGGGGGCCACCATCACGTCGGCACCATAGAGGAATTGGTCCTGAACCGTCCACAGCGCCGGATCATCGGGATAGTGCAGGAAAAGCGGGCGTTGCGCGGGTAAACCAAGCTCACTGGCTTCGTTGCACAAGTGCCGAACAAATGGGGCAAGCGCGGCATGGACGCGGCTCCAGCGGGCAAAGCACGCCAGCAAAGCGGGCGAACTATCGTACTGCAGGTTGTCGTCTGGGCGGCTGCCCTCATGGCTGCGCATGACCGGCGCGAATGCCGCCAGTTCGCACCAGCGCTGCAGCAGTTCTTCGGTTCGGACGTTGCCAAGCAGCGAGGTATAACCGCCGCAATCCGAATGACTATAGGCGTTGCCCAGCAGCCCGGAGGACAGCGCGGCAGTAATCACCGTGCCGATCCCGTCATGCCGGGTAAAGTCGACCGACTGGTCACCCGCCCACAGCAGCGGGCAATGCGCCTGCACCCCTGAAAACCCGGCGCGCATGAAGAACATGGCCTCGCCGGTTTTCCCGCGCGCGGCGAGCGCTTGCGCATTAACCTGCGCCCACAGCACCGGCCAACGGTTGTGCGCGTCCATTGGATCGGAGCCGTCGGCCAAACGAACGTCGGCAGGCAGATACTCTCCGAAATCGGCCATCCACCCGGCAATTCCGATATCGAGCAATTCGTGCCCGAGCACGCGCTCGGCAAACCAGTCACGGGTTTCAGCCCGCGTAAAATCGAGCACGCCCGCTTCGAAATCGCCGAAATCGACCAGATAGACGGCGTCGCTATCTTGCCGCAGCGCGAAGTGCCCGTCAGCCAGTGCCTCCTGGTACAGGCTCCCGTCGCTCGCGAGGTAAGGGTTGGCATAAGCGAGCAAGCGGATTCCGCGCGCTGCCAGCGCAGCGATCCGTTCGGGCAAGTCGGGAAAGCGCTGCTCGTCGCGCTGCCAATCCCAGAACAGCCGCCGGCCAAAGCTGGTTTCGCGCACCCCGGCCCAGTCCTCGCACCACAAACCCGCGACTGCCGTGCCGGCCTCGATGAATGCCTCAAGCCGGTCAAAGCTGCGCGCGCCGTCCTTCAATCCGACGATCGCCCCGCCGATGGCCCAGTCTGGCAAGGGTGGCTGTCGCCCGAAGCGCGCTGACAAGGCGCCGACCAGATCGAGCGGGCCTCCAGCTGCAAACAGTTCAAAGCGCGCGGTGCTGCTCCACACTTCGATCTGGTGCTGGGCCGGGTCTGTAAAATCGAGCACACTGTAGCAACTGGCATCAAGGTGCACCGCCAGCCAGCGCGAGGTCAGGAAGGTCGGCTGGGGATAATTGGTATTCCAGTAATCGCCCCCCGCCATACCCGCCGCGTCCATTGCTTGTGTGAGGGCAGTCAACTTGTCGCGGCCGACCCCGGGCTCGCTGGTCCAGATCGGGAAGCTGCGCCCATTCAGCGCCAGGTAGCTCATTTGCTCACCCCCGCCCCACACGGCTTCTCCCGCCTCGGCGTGGAGGTGCAGCCAGATACGGTCATAGCCCGGACGCAGCAGGGTCACTGCTAAGGCGCCTTCACCCAATTCAATCCGCGCGGCTGGTTCGCCCTGGTCGAGCAAGACCACGGCGCCAGTCTCGTGCCGCCAGGCGACCGGTTCCAGCCGATCCGTCGGGGCATCGTCAATACGAAAATTGCCGCGCACCATCGTGACTTGGCTAGCCCCGCGAGCCATCGACAAGGCTGGGCGAGCGCAACTGTGGGACAGCAACAAGCGGCCCGCAAACTGCAGTTCGAAGCCGTGTCCATCGTCAATAAAGCGCAGTTCCACGCCGGTTTTATCCTCGCCCTGCCCAGCCTGTTGATTATTTGTCACAGGCTGGACCGTAAATATGACACCGCTTGACATATCGATGTTCCAGACGCAATTCAAGCTCTCTGACGCGCGCCCAGACGATGGTGTGTCACAACTGATTTTAAGGCCGGACCCCGCGCAGATGCAGGCCGGTATGTGGGAGAACAACCGATGAAGACTTTGCTTCGGGCGACGTCCGCCTTGCCGCTTGCGCTGATCGCTCTAGCCGCATTCAGCGTGCCGGCTTATGCCCAAACCGCACCGAGCGGCGATCCTGCTGCCGACGACGCCGCACCCGGCGAAATCGTGGTGACCGCGCAAAAGCGTTCGGAGTCATTGCACAGCGTTCCGGTCGCGGTATCGGTCTTGAGCGGCGAAGCACTGGCGCAGGCAGCGCGCCCCAGCATCGAAAGTGCGGCGCAGATGGTGCCCTCGCTCAACTTCCTCAAATCGGGCACCACGCTGAACCAGACAATCTTCCTGCGCGGGGTCGGCACCGCCAACTTCTCGATTGCTGGCGAACCCTCGGTGTCCACCGTGGTCGACGGTGTGGTCTATGCCCGTTCTGGTGAAGCGTTCAGCGATCTGGTCGATATCCAGCAGCTTGAAGTGCTACGCGGGCCCCAAGGCACGCTGTTTGGCAAGAACGCGTCGGCCGGCGTGATCAACATCACCTCGACCATGCCCAAACACAAGCTGGGCGGCAGTGTCGAGGCGAGCTATTTTGATCGCAACGAATTCCGCGGCAAGGCTTCGGTCAACCTGCCGATCGGTGACGATCTAGCCGCCCGACTGACCGGGTTTTACGGCGACTATGATGGTAATATCCGCAATGTCACCACGGGCGAGTGGGTGAATGGCTACAAGCACTGGGGCGCGCGCGCGCAATTGCTGTATGATCCCAGCAACACCCTGAAGCTCTATTTCGCGGCCGATTACCACCGGAACAACGACGATTGCTGCGCTGATATCATCGCCACAGGCCCACTGAACGGCGCCGGTCAGCCAATCTCCAGC
>JAYTIS010000255.1:0-2968 GCA_043731725.1 Novosphingobium sp. | reverse complement strand
CCGTCAAATGCAATACCGAAATCGAGCCTTTCGCGCGCGACCAACACTTTCAGATCGGCCAAATTCTTTTCTTCAGTGGGATCCGGATGATGGTTCGGGAACGTCCCATCCACTTCAGTAAAGAGCGTGTAATGACGGCCAGGAAGTTGTTTGACGAGAAGTTCGAGCGCGGGGCCAGCGGCACCGTTGCCGGCGTCCCAGCCAATCGCCAGATCGGTGAGGTTGGCGCGGTCGATCCCGACCAGCCCTTCGACCAGCCGGGCGACATAAGCCCCGAGGATCTCGCGCTGCTGATGGCCGCCGCTGCCACTGGCCCAGGCGCCCTGCGCCGCGATCAGCCCCAACTTCTGAATATCCTCGCCAAAGAACGGGCGGCCCCGAAATACCATCTTGAAGCCATTGTAATTGGCGGGATTGTGGCTGCCAGTTATCTGAATGCCGCCCTGCACATCCTCCATTGAGGCCTCGGCGTAATAGAGCATCGGGGTCGGTCCCATCCCGACCCGCACGGCATCAAGCCCGGCTTCGTTAATCCCTCTGACCACCGCTGCTTCGAGCATCGGTGAGCTGGTGCGGCCATCATAGCCCACCGCCACACAGCTGCCGCCGTCTGCGCCCAACAAAGTCGCAAAGCCGCGCCCGATTGCATAGGCATCAGTCTCGCCCAGCGTTTCGCCGATGATGCCGCGGATATCGTATTCGCGCAGCACGGTGGAATCGAATTGATGGGTCATGGCGTTCCTGTCTCGGTTCTATCGATCCGCGCAAGCAGCACATCCCGTGCAGCAGTGGCGGCGTGCACCGCCGCGTTGCTGCCGCCGCGGTCCGGATGAACCCGGGTCAGCAGGCGCCGGTGCGCATCAGCTATGTCGGTGCGCGTAGCGGTTCGATCAACCCCCAACAAGGCGCGCGCCTGCGCTTCTTTTTGAGATTGCTCGGATTTCTGCAAAATTTGCCATGGCCACTGTCCAGTTGCCCACTTGCACAGCGCGCAAGCGAGCAGTCCAAGAAACAGCAGCTTGCTCATCGCGCGCTTATGTCCCTGCGGCCAGAGCCAGCTCGGGCGTGCGGTTGGCGGGCAGCGGCAGCCGCAACGCTGCGAGCAGCGCGCGCAATTCCTGCCGGGCGACCAAATGGCTGGTTCCCAATTCGCCAAGTTGCCCTTTGTCGAGCAGGGTCAGCCCAGAGGGAAACAGCTCGCGGTAAATCACGCGCTCAGACAATCCGCTGGCAATGCGGAAGCCGACCCGTTTGGACAATTCGGTCAAAGCCTGATCCAGCCGCCGCATGTTGCGCGCCTCGGTATGCTGCGTGCGGTTGCGGACCACCACCCAGTCCATGTCGCGGCGCTGATGGGTGATGGTGGTCATCGCGCGCTGCTTGCGGGCTTCCCAGATCAGTTCGGCATAGAACGACAGTTTGCGCACCTTGAAGGTCTCGGCATCGACTTGCCCAATCAAGTCGAAATCGACGAAGCTGTCATTCAGCGGGGTTACCAGCGTATCGGCTTCGGTGGCCGCATGCCGCGCAAACAGGTCGTCGCGGCCGGGGGTATCGAAAATCAGGAAATCGGCGTCTTGGCTCAGGTCGGTGACGTGCGCATCCAGTTCAGCCAGCGTCTCTCCGGCGAACACTTCGAACCGGGCGTTTGGCAGTTTGATATTGCGCCGGCGCCCGGTCTCGGTGCGGTTTTCCAGATAACGGTGCAGCGTGCGCTGGCGCGGATCGAGGTCGAGTGCGGCGACTCGCGCGCCTTGATAGGCCAGCGCGATCGCCACATGCACAGCGGTGGTCGATTTTCCGGTCCCGCCCTTTTCATTGGCGAAGACGATCCGGTGCGGGCCCGAAGAAAGTGCGGTTGGCGATGACACTGTGCTGACTAGACCTGCGTTTGAATGTTGCCGCGTGTTGCAGTGCAACCTAAAGCGGGCGGGCTCTGGCCGCCAGAGCTTCTTATCCAAGGGGGTCCCAGCGTGCAAACAGTGACGCAGCTTGATCCACTGCGCAGTGCTGTGCAGGCCCTGAAAGCAAGCGGTGCCGTGGCGCTGGTGCCGACCATGGGCGCGCTCCACGAAGGCCATTTGACGCTGGTCCGCGAAGCGGCGCAACGCGCGGCGCATGTCGTGGTCTCGATCTTCGTCAACCCGCGCCAGTTCCGCCCGGGCGAGGATCTGGACGCCTATCCGCGGCAACTGGCTGAAGACAGCGCGCTGCTTGCTGCAGCAGGCGTGAGTCTGCTGTGGGCACCGCCCGCAGCGGTGATGTACCCGCCGGGTTATGCCACCAATGTCTCGGTCGGCGGGGTCAGCAACGGTCTATGCGGCACCGCTCGCCCGGGGCATTTTGACGGGGTGGCGACAGTTGTGTGCAAGCTGTTCAATCAAATCGGCCCCGATCTAGCGCTGTTTGGGGAAAAGGACTGGCAGCAACTTGCGGTTATTCGCCGGATGGCGCGCGACCTTGACCTGATCTTGCCCAAGCCTGACGCGATTATCGGTGTGCCCACTGTGCGGGAAGCCGATGGCCTAGCCCATTCATCACGCAACGCTTTCCTCTCGCCCGAACTGCGTCAGGCGGCGGCTACTCTGCCCCGCGCCATGCAGACGGCGATTGCGGCAATCCGCGAGGGCGGCCGCGTGCGCGACGTGCTGGACGCGCTGCAGCTCGAGCTGGACTTGGCCGGGTTCAGTGCTGTCGATTATGCCGAACTGCGCGATGCGGAAACGCTAGCTCTGCTGGCTGAGCCGGGCACCGCACCCGCCCGGTTACTGGTAGCAGCCCGGATCGGCACCACCCGGCTGATCGACAATATGCCATTATAGTTTGGCGGATTTATCCAATTAACTCGATAAAAATACTGGCATGGGGTGCGAAGGAAGCGAGCCAATGGCCTGCTCCCGGGGGCAGGGCGGGCTTGCTGAGGCAGGTCCGCCCCATGCATTTCGACCGGCTCGTACTATGCTGCCTG
>JAYTIS010000254.1:0-1580 GCA_043731725.1 Novosphingobium sp. | reverse complement strand
CGCGCCAATCACCGCCACCGACTGGGTCAACATGGTCATTTGCGGTCGAGCGCAATCACCGCTGCGGTCATCCGGGACAGGCACACCAGTTTGCCCGCTACGTCTTCGATTCGGATCGTCCAGACCTGCGTGGTCCGCCCCAGCGCTTCGGGGCGCGCGGTGGCATAGACCCACCCCGCATAAGCCGGGCGAATGTGGTTGGCGTTGATCTCCATGCCGACGGCGGCGAACTTGTCGCGGTCGACGCAAAAGCTCGCCGCGACCGAGGCGATGGTTTCAGCGAGCGCCACCGACGCCCCGCCGTGAAGCCGCTGGAACGGTTGCTGGGTGCGCTGATCGACCGGCATGCGGCCGCGAATCCAATCATCGCCGCAATCGACAAATTCGATCCCGAGATGCCCCGGCAAGGCATTTACGCCCAGCGCGGTCATTGGTTCAAGCTGGGGGCGCTGTCCGCCCCACCAGATCATTGCGTTGTCCATTGCAACTTCATCTGGCGCAAAGCAGCGATGCTGTAAATTGCTTAAAGACCGAGATCAGACAGCCCCGGATGATTGATCGGGCGGGGGCCTTGCGGCCAATCGAATAGACGCTCTGCCTCGGAAATCGCAAGATCGTTGATGCTGGCAATCCGCCGCGCCATGTGACCGCTTGGTGCAAACAACCAGTTCTCGTTGCCGTAGCTGCGCCACCATTGCCCGGCAACGTCCTGCCATTCATAGGCGAAGCGCACGGCGATGCGGTTATCGTCGTGCGCCCACAGCTCCTTGATCAAGCGATATTCGAGTTCGCGGGCCCACTTGGCGGCCAGAAACGTTTCGATTTCGTCGCGGCCGTTCAGAAACTCGCTGCGATTGCGCCAGCGGCTATCCGGCGTATAGGCCATCGCCACGCGGGCCGGATCGCGGCTGTTCCACGCGTCTTCGGCAGCACGAACCTTTGCTGCAGCGCTTTCGGGCGTGAACGGCGGCAGGGGCGGTCGGTGGTCCATGTTGGTTAGGCCTCGGGTGAAGTGATTGAAGGAATGGCGCGCAGCTGCGCTAGTTCGGCGCGCAGTTCGGTGAGCTCACGGGCCATTGGTTGCAAGGCGGCGGCCAATTCTGCTTCGGTATAACGCGCCGTGATGTGTTGCGGGCAGTTCCAGTCGAACCCGATGACGTCGATCAGGTAGGCGCGCTCGGCCCGCGCACGATAGCCTGTGGGCATCAACTGGGCCAGCAAATCGGGTGCATCGGCGGCGGTGGCAATGCGCGACTCGCCCAGAATCTTGAGTCGGCGGCGGCCCGGATAGTCCATCAAGAACAGCGAAACGCGGGGATCGGCAGCAAGATTGCTGGTGGAGACATGCTGACGGTTGCCTTGGTAGTCGGCAAAGCCCAGGCGGTTACCCACCAGCAGTTTGAGGAACCCCGCCGGGCCCCCGCGGTGCTGAACATAGGGCCAGCCCTCGGACGTGACGCTCGCCATGTAAAAGCTGTCGCGCGCGGCGATGAAAGACGCCTCCTTGTCGCCGATTTGATCGGGGTTGCCGTCGGCCCCCCGTTCCATGCGGGCATATGACTCGCGCGAGCCATCGGCCG
>JAYTIS010000253.1:0-3303 GCA_043731725.1 Novosphingobium sp. | reverse complement strand
GCGCAGCCCGGCGCAGACTTGTGTGGTGCTGCTGGGCGACCTGGTCGACCGGGGTCCTGACAGCGCCGGGGTAATAGCCGCAGCGCGGGCCTGGGGACGCCAGCGGCGGGTGCGGATCCTGCTCGGCAATCATGAGGAAATGCTGCTGCGCGCGCTCGATAGCGACGAGTTAATGCGCCACTTCCTGCGCTATGGCGGGCGCGAAACGATCCTCTCATACTTGTCCGAACCAGACACTTATCACCGCGCCGATCTGGCTGGTGCTCGCGAGCTGATGCAGGCCGCGATCCCCGACGAAGACCTCGATTTCATCCGCTCGTTCGAAGACAGCATCGCCATCGGCGATTACCTGTTCGTCCATGCCGGGGTCCATCCTGACACTGCACTGGATGAGCAGCGGACCGCTGATCTACGCTGGATTCGCGAGCCATTCCTGTCACACCCTGACAGTTTCGGCCCGGTGGTGGTGCACGGACACACCATTACCGACAAGCCGCACGTCCGGCACAACCGCATCGGGCTTGACACCGGGGCCTATCGCTCGGGCCGCTTGACCGCGCTGGGTCTGCAAGGCAGCACCCGCTGGTTGATCGAGGCTCTCGATCAAGACGGTGTGATTAGCGCCGCGACAAGGAGTATGGCATGAAGATCGCAATGGTCGGTTCGGGTTATGTCGGACTGGTATCAGGGGCGTGCTTCGCCGATTTTGGCCACGACGTGGTGTGCATCGACAAGGATCCAGCCAAGATCGAAAGCCTCAAGGCCGGGATCATGCCGATCTATGAGCCGGGACTGGCCGAATTGGTCGGTGCCAATGCCAAGTCCGGACGCCTTACCTTTACCACCGATTTGGCCGCGGGGATTGATGGGGCCAGAGCGATCTTTATCGCGGTCGGCACCCCCAGCCGCCGCGGGGACGGCCATGCCGATTTGTCATACGTTTATGCGGTGGCCGAAGAAGTGGGTCAGGTGCTGAAGAACGACGCGGTGGTGGTGACCAAATCGACGGTCCCGGTCGGCACGGGCGATGAGGTTGAGCGCATCCTGACCGAAGCCGCACCTGGGGTGAAGTTTGCAGTCGCCTCAAACCCCGAATTCCTGCGCGAAGGCGCCGCCATCGGAGATTTCAAACGGCCTGACCGGATTGTTATCGGCACTGAAGACGAGTGGGCGCGCGGGGTTATGAACGAGGTCTATCGGCCGCTGTTCCTCAACAGGTCGCCGATTCTGTTCACCAGTCGCCGCACCTCGGAACTGATCAAATACGCCGCCAACGCCTTTCTCGCGGTCAAGATCACCTTCATCAACGAGATGGCTGATCTGTGCGAAAAGGTTGGCGCAGACGTTCAGGACGTCAGCCGTGGGATCGGCATGGATGGACGGATCGGCGCAAAGTTCCTCCACGCCGGGCCGGGATATGGCGGGTCATGCTTCCCCAAGGACACCCTTGCGCTGCTTAAGACTGCCGAAGACTATGAGGCCCCAACCCGGATTGTGGAGGCAGTGGTCGCGGTAAACGAAGCCCGCAAACGCGCGATGGGGCGCAAGGTGATCGACGCGCTGGGCGGGGCCGATGCAGCGCGCGGCAAGAAGGTCGCGATGCTGGGGCTGACGTTTAAGCCGAACACCGATGACATGCGCGATTCGCCCTCAATTGCGATTGCGTTGGCCTTGGCCGATGCCGGGGTGGACGTGGCCGCCTTCGATCCCGAAGGGATGGATCTGGCCGCGCCGCTGATGCCCGAGGTGACGATGACGAATAGCACCTATGCCGCGATCGAAGGTGCTCACGCGGTGGTGATCGTGACCGAATGGGACGCCTTCCGCGCGCTCGATTTTGATCGGATCAAGCGGATTGCCAAGGCCCCGGTGCTGGTCGATTTGCGCAATGTCTACGATCCCGCCGAAGTGCGCGCAAAGGGCTTCGCCTATTCGAGCGTCGGGCGGCCCTGAGGTTCACACCTGGCGGATGATCGCTCGGTAAAGGTCGGTGTCTTCGATAGAATAGTACAGCCAGATTTCGCCATCCACGATCACCACAGAGGCTGCGAAGGCAATGTCGGTGTCGGTCCGCTGGTCGCGCGGCGGCGGCACGATCAGCGGTTCGATGCAGCGGTCGGTCACTCGGGTGTACTCGGCATCGAATGCGATCCAGCCGATCCGCCAGCGCGCATCGTGAGTCGCGCCGTTATAGAACATCACCGGACAATCCTTGTCGGTAGTCAACAATGGCCCGGGCGAGAGGTGCCAAGCATCCCACGCGTCGGAGCGCGGTGTGAACGGCTCCGGTAGGTGTCGCCACGGACCGGCTGCATCGTCACCCACCGCGAGGCCGATCAAAGAAGCTTCATTGCGCGCATATTCATAGAACATTCGCCAGCCGCCGGATGCTGTGCGGTCGACCGTCGCTTCTTTGAGGTTCCCCTCTGACGGCGCACCCGGCATCGCGATCCCGCGCTTTTCAAGTTTGTCGACCGATGGCCCGCTGGCATAAAGCATTTCGCCATGGGTCCGCGTGGCATCGACCCCGGTGTAATAGACCACCACACTGCCATCGGGCGCAAACACCGGGGTTGGATCCTCACAGCCGCCAATGTCGGCAGGTCCGGGCCCCGGCACGAGGACCGGCAAGTTGCTGGCGATAAATGCTAAACCGTCGTCGCTCGCGGCGTACCAGATCGTGCCGGTTTCAGCGCATTCGCCGAGATGCGGTACGGCCCGGACGAGCATGGCGAACTTGCCCGACGAGGGCTGCCAGACATAGGGGCTCATCAGATCACGCTGAGAGACCTGCGCATTGCCGGCCATCGTCACGCGATCAATCTGATCCACCACGAAAGCGACCCGTTTGCGCATAAACCCCCGTGTGCTCGATGCAGTGTGAACAGAACGGCCTAATACCGGCCTCGGTTCCGTGAAACGGCAGTATTGTGCCAGGGGGCCTGTAAGCCGGGTTCTGTAGCGCGGTCGGTATCCTTTCGGACCACTCCCGCACTGGCAGCCATTCCTCTAGGCCAGACGTTGCCGCATGGCTCAAGCAACCAACCCGGGCGGTCGATGCGAAACACACCAGCCTGATCTTGCGACCAAGCGCGCCGCCCCTATTCGGTCTTGCTCCGGGTGGGGTTTGCCGTGCGATGCCTGTTACCAGCCACCCGGTGCGCTCTTACCGCACCCTTTCACCCTTACCCGAAAAATCGGGCGGTCTGCTCTCTGTGGCACTTTCCCTGGGCTTCCCTGCAAGCAAGTCGCCCGGCGGGCGTTACCCGCCACCCTTGTTTCGTGGAGCCCGGACTTTCCTCG
>JAYTIS010000252.1:0-2867 GCA_043731725.1 Novosphingobium sp. | reverse complement strand
TTGTTGCGCAGGATATCGATAAACACGCGGTAGCGGCCTTCTGAATGAAGCCGCCCGATCGCCGCATCGAAGATCTGGTCGTAATTCACGTGCTCACCGCCCTTGGGCCGCGTCCACTTGGCGGGACTCATGCGGCAAGTTGTGCCGCGCGCTCTACGCTAAGTGCGGGACCATTTCCAGAGGCTTTTGGTCGGGCCACGTTTAACGACCTGACGGCGAGAAGCCGATCCGCACGCCGGTGTGGTTGGCCGGATCTTCCAGCCACTCCCAATCGTGCCCGGGCACCACCAGCAGACCGGGGGCCTGCCGTTTCAGCGCGCGAATGGTTTTGAGCCAAGCGAATACCTCGGCGCGGTTTTCGGGTGCAAACCAAGTTTCAACCAGTCGCGAGCGCCCACGCAGTTCCTTCCAGTTCTGCGCAAAGCTGGAAATGTCGCCGGCAAATAGCAGTTCATGACCATCGGCCAGCCGCACGTAAATCAGCTGCGAGCCCGGGGTGTGGCTATCAGGCGCGGGGATTACCACCACGCCGGGAGCGACAGCTTGCAGCACCAGACCGTTAAGGCGAGGTTGGGGAACAGTGCCGTTCCACTGCAGTGTGGCGGCAATCGCTGCGGGCGGCACTTGGCGTGGGTTCAGCCAGGCCTGCTGCAGGGCGGAGCCGCCGTGCGCGGCCAGCGCGCCAAGATGGTCGGGATGCTCATGCGTCACCAAGATCATGCCGGCCTGATCCAGCTCGTGGTCGATCCGGGCTTGCGCGGACAGATTGAATTGCTCGGCGCTGGACGCGGCGGCAATTCCGGAGGTGATCCCGCTCTCAATCATCACCGACCGGCCGCCGCGAACCAGCAAACGGAACGCCATGTACCCAACCAGTTTGCGTTTCATGCCTGCGCCTGCAACCATCAGATTGCCAGGCAACCGGCGGAAACCAGCGCGTTCGGCTTCGACTGCATAGGGCGCCTCGCCGGGGATCGCCGCAGCCAAGCGGCGCAGCTCGGTCATGGTGATCGGCTTAGCCGATAGCGACGCCCGGCTGTTGTCGAGCAGGAACCAGTAATACGGCAACCCGAACGCAAGGATGAGCAGCACCAAGATCCAATTTAGCCTGCGGGTCATCACAGCAACTCCATTTGTGGCAAGCCGTACCTGGCGAGCGCGGTGGCCAGCGCGGGCAAGGTATCATCGGCGCGAGTGAACAAGGCAAAGTCAGGGGCGCTGCGCGCGAAACTCTGGCCGCTAGTCAGGTTTGCGATCCGCCGGGCAATCCCGGCCGCACCATCCACGAACCGCACCTGCGGCCCGAACACCTCGGTCAGCTCGGGCAGGAGCAGGGGGAAGTGCGTGCAGGCCAGCACCACGGTGTCGATCTCGAGCCCGCCTGGCTGGTCGCGTAGTCCCGCAGCGGCGCGTTCGTATATCGCCGGGTCGACGCGCTCCCCGCGCAGTTTTGCCTCGGCCGCGCCAACCAGTTCGCCGGCGGCAAAGCGCAGCAGGCGTTTTTCCGCAGCAAATTCGGCTTCCAGCCGGTCTACGTAGCTCTGCCGGATAGTTGCGGTGGTTCCGAGCAGGCCGATCGTGCCGCTCTGGGTTAGCTCGGCGGCTGGCTTGATCGCGGGTACCGTGCCGACGATGGGCACCGCCAGCACATCGCGGACCATCGCCAGCGCGATAGTCGAGGCGGTGTTGCAGGCAATGCAGATTAGTCGCGGCCGATAGCGTTCGGACATCCGACCGAGCAGGCCGCAAACCCGCGCCGCAACCTCGGCTTCGCTTTTAGGGCCATAGGGGAGCCCGCCATTGTCTGCAGCATAGATAACTGGGGCATCGGGCAGCACCGCGCGTACTTCGCGCAATACCGACAGCCCCCCGACCCCCGAATCGAACAGCAAAATTGGTGCTGATGCGTTCATTTCCAACCTATCCGCCTGCCCTGAGCTTGTCGAAGGGCTGTCCTTCTAGCGGCGCGCGTGCCAGAAAGGAAAGGCGGGCCTTCGACGTGCTCAGGCCAAACGCAAGAGGGGGCTGATGGAATCGTTGTATGCACTGCTGCTGGGCTATGCGCTGGGCTCGATCCCGTTCGGCCTGATCCTGACCCGGATGTTCGGCGCGGGCGATTTGCGCGCGATCGGATCGGGTTCGATCGGGGCGACCAATGTACTGCGCACCGGGCGCAAAGGCTTGGCGGCGAGCACGCTGCTGCTCGATGCCGCTAAGGGTGCTGTGGCGGTGTGGCTGACCGTACAATGGTGGCCGTTGGCCGCACCCATCGCCGCGTTCGGGGCAATTGTCGGGCACTGCTTCCCGGTGTGGCTGCAATTTAAAGGCGGCAAGGGGGTGGCAACAGCTCTGGGGATCGCGCTGGCACTTGCCTGGCCGGTCGCGGTGATCTGCGCGGCGGTGTGGCTAGTTGTATTTGCAGCGTCGCGCATTTCGTCGCTGGGGGGAATTACTGCGACAGTAGCGGGGCCGCTTGCCGCGTGGGCGCTGGGCTATCCTGAACTTATCTTGGCGCTGAGCGGGATTGCCGCGGTGGTGGTGTGGCGGCACCGCGCCAACGTTGTCCGGCTGCGTGCCGGGACCGAGCCGCGCGTGGGACAACAGGCCTAGCCGATGCTGGCGCAGGACGAAGCCTTTGCCCGCATCCGTCTGCTGCGATCGCCCAACATCGGCCCGGTCAGCTACCGCCAATTGCTGCGCCGGTTTGGCACTGCTGCGGCGGCAATAGCGGCCTTGCCCGATTTGGCGGCGCGCGGCGGCACACCATATCGCGCCGCTAGCGAAACCCGGATCAGCGCCGAGATTTCCGCCGTCCGGGCTGCCGGGGCGCGTTACCTGTTCCATGACGCGGCGGACTATCCCCCGGC
>JAYTIS010000251.1:0-8990 GCA_043731725.1 Novosphingobium sp. | reverse complement strand
GGCACCGTCACCGCCGTGCTGGCCGGCGGCCCGGTTGAGATCACCACCTTACGCCACGACGTCAGCACCGACGGCCGCCGCGCCAAAGTGGCGTTTGCGAGCGACTGGCAAGACGATGCCGCGCGGCGCGATTTCACCATCAACGCGCTTTATGCTGATCCGGCCACAGGCGAGATATTCGATTATTTTGGCGGACTGGCAGATCTCACCGCGCGGCGCGTGCGGTTTATCGGCGAGGCCTGCGAGCGGATTCGCGAGGACCATCTGCGGATCCTGCGTTACTTCCGATTTCAGGCGAGGTTTGGCTCGCATCCCGCTGATAACGATTCAGAAACTTCCTGCGCCGAACTGGCCGCAACGCTCAAAGGCTTGTCGCGCGAGCGGGTCGGGATGGAAGTGATCAATCTACTCGGCCTGCCCGATCCCGCGCCAACCGTGGCGCGCATGGCCGAGCTGGGCGTGCTGCAGGTAGTGCTGCCCGAGGCTGAAGTCGCGGGGTTGGCGGCCTTAGTGGCGGAGGAGTCGCGACAGGATGTGGCACCCGATGCGGTCCGCCGCTTGGCCGCGCTGCTCCCGGCGGACGTGCCACTGGCCGAGCAAGTCGCGGCGAGGTTCCGGTTGTCCGGCGCACAGAAAAAACGCCTGGCCTTGGCGGCTGCGCGTAATCTCCACTCCTCCTCCTCTGCAGAGGAGGGGGCCGGGGGGTGGTGGCCCCACGAGAAACTAACTCCCAGCCCCCACCACCCCCAACCCCCTCCTCTAAAGAGGAAGGGGCTACCGCCTGCCGACCCCATTACCCAAGCCCGCACCCTCGCTTACTACCTCGGACTCACCCCCGCGCTCGACCGCCTGCTGCTGACCGGCGCCGACATCGCCCCGCTCACCGGCTGGACCGTGCCCACCTTCCCGCTCAAAGGCGGCCAGATCGTCGCACGCGGGATCAAGGCTGGACCAGACGTAGCGCGAATTTTGCGCGCAGTTGAGGAGCGTTGGGTGGCGGAAGGTTTTCCGAGGGAGGAGCGGGTTTGGGAGGTTCTGGAGCATATGGTGCCGTTGTGAATTGTTGACGGCTGCGGGATAAGGGCTCAATTTCGTCAAATGACAGAAGCTGGAATAACCTCGCTTAAAACCTACCATCCCTCGGAAATCCCGTCGGCGGCAGTCTCCCCGCCGCCCCGCGCGCGACTTTCCACATGACTGCATCCTTTTCCGTGCGCGTCCGCCCAGAATCCCCGCCCATCGTCCAGCATAGCCCGTCCTCGAGCTTCAGCGTGATCGCATCAGCCAGCCCGCCGTCACGGTAGCGTTGCAGGGTTACGCCCTGCCCTTTGGCCATCACCGGCATTTCGGACAGCGAGAAGATCACCAGTTTGCGGTTGTCCCCGACCACCGCGATGTGATCGTGCTCGGCCGGAACTTCGCGCACCACGCTGAGTTTGACGCCGGGCTTGGTGGTCATCACGCCGCGGCCCTTGCGGGTTTCGCCGAGCAGCTCATCCGCCTCGGCCACGAACCCGCGCCCGGCACTGGAGGCGAGCAGCAGTTGCGCCTTGGGGCGGTATACTATCAGCCCGACAATCGCGGCCTCGGCATCGATATCGAGCATCGTGCGCATCGGCTCACCAAACCCCCGCGCGCCGGGCAGCTTGTCAACGCCGAGCGTGTAGAACCGGCCATTGTCGCAAGCGATCAGCAGCTTGTCGGTGGTCTGCGCGTGCAGCGCATAGCCAAAGCCGTCGCCGTCCTTGTACTTGAAGTCCTTGTCGAGCGGTTCGTGGCCCGAGGCCGCGCGGACCCAGCCCTTGGCCGAGAGGATCACCGTCACCGGCGCCTTTTCGATCATCGCGTCCATGCTGAATTCCACCATGGGCGCGGCTTCGGCAATCGTGGTGCGGCGGCGGCCAAGCAAAGTCTCCTCGGCGTAATCCTTGCGCAGATTGGCCAGATCGCGCTTGATCCGGGTGCGCTGGCGGGCCGGGCTTTCAAGCAGCTTGCCCAACTCGTCCTGTTCGGCCTTGAGCGTGTCGAGCTCGCGCCGCAGTTCCGTTTCTTCGAGCCGCCGCAAGCTGCGCAGCCGCATGTTGAGGATCGCTTCGGCCTGGCGGTCATTCAGCGCGAACTCGGCCATCATCAGCACCTTTGGCTCATCCTCGCTGCGGATGATCTCGATAATCCGGTCGAGGTTGAGGAAGGCAATGATATAGCCTTCGAGCAGCTCAAGCCGCGCCGCGATCTTGTCCAGCCGGTGCTGGCTGCGGCGGATCAGGATGTCGATCTGGCTCTTGAGCCATTCCTGCAGCAAGAGCTTGATCGACATCACCCCGGGGGTGCGGGTTTCATCGAGCACGTTGAGGTTGAGGCTGAACCGCGTTTCCAGATCGGTCAGCTTGAACAGGCTTTGCTTGAGCAGATCGGGATCGACGTTGCGGCTTTTGGGCAAGAACACCAGCCGGATTGCCTCGTCGCTCTCGTCGCGAATGTCTTCCAGGATCGGCAGCTTTTTGTCGGCGATCAGGGCCGCAACCTGTTCGATCAGTTTGCCCTTGGCCAGCATGTAAGGAATTTCGCTGATCACCAGCTGCCACTGCCCGCCCGGCAGCCGCTCTATCCCGCTGTCTTCCCAAGTGCCGTCGCTGTTGCGCCCGGTCGAAAACCGTCCGCGCACCCGGATCGCGCCGCGCCCGGTGGCATAGGCATGGCTGAGCGCCGCCGGGCTATCGACCACCACGCCGCCGGTGGCGAAATCGGGACCGTGGAACACCTGCATCAGGTCTTCGTGCTCGGCGGTGGGATTGTCGATCAGCAGCAAGGCCGCGTCGATCACTTCGGCGACGTTGTGGCTGGGGATCGAGGTCGCCATGCCAACCGCAATCCCGCTCGAGCCATTGGCGAGCAGGTTGGGGAAAATCCCGGGGAAGATCTCGGGCTCTTCCTCCTCGCCATTGTAGGTCGGGATGAACTGGACCGTGCCTTCGTCGAGCCCGGCCATCAGCTGGATCGCGGTCTTGGTCAGCCGGGCTTCGGTGTAGCGGTAAGCGGCGGCGTTATCGCCATCGATATTGCCGAAATTGCCCTGGCCCTCGACCAGCGGATAGCGCAGCGAAAACGGCTGCGCGAGGCGGACCATCGCATCATAAACGCTCTGGTCGCCGTGCGGGTGATACTTGCCGATGACATCGCCGACCACGCGCGCAGACTTCTTGAACGCGTCCGTCGGGTTCAGCTTCAATTGCCGCATCGCCCACAGCAGGCGGCGGTGCACCGGCTTCAGCCCATCGCGCAGATCGGGCAGCGAGCGCGCGGTGATCGTCGACAGGGCATAGATCAGGTAACGCTCGGACAAGGCGCTGTCGAACGGCGCGTCGACGATGGCATCGAAAGGATCTGGCTCGGTTGTGCGAGTGGTCATTGTCCAAGCGCCCTAGCAGGGGGATTAGCGGGCTTCCACCGGGCGTGCGGGGTTTTGCGCAGGGGAATTTGGTTCGCGCAAAGGCGTAAAGGCGCAAAGGCGTTAAAGAGTTTGGCGCGCGCAGAGGCGCAGAGGGCGCAGAGGAGAATAGTCTGCCCGAAGGCCCTTAAGCACTTCCAACCAATCCAATGGATCAGGGCTGAGTCAATCGGCCACTGTGCCGCAAGCACCCCTCATCTGCGCCCTCTGCGCCTCTGCGCGCGTCTATCTACGCTTCTCCTTTGCGGCTTTGCGCCTTTGCGCGAACCCAGTCTTACCGCCGCCGCATGTCGTGGCTGTCACCGGGGATGCGCACTTCGAGCCCGTCGAGCGCATCGGTGAGTTCGATCTGGCAGGCTAAGCGGCTGGTCGGACGCACTCCGGCGGCGAGGTCGAGCAGGTCTTCCTCGTCCTCGGTGGCGGGGGGTAGCTGGCTAAACCAGTCGCGCGCCACGATCACATGGCAGGTCGAACAGGCCATCTGCCCCTCGCAGGTGCCTTCCAGCGGCATCCCCGCGGCCTGGGCTACCGCCAGCAAGTGATCGCCGACCCGGCCTTCAGCGGTGACGCGCTGGTCGGTGACGGTGATGAGACTGACCTTGACCATGTTCACTCCTGCGCCCGGGCGGCGGCGTCGATAACGCGGCAGGCCGCGACCAGTTCGTCCATGCTGGTATAGCGCCCGAAACCCAACCGGATCGAGCTTTTTGCCTGCGCGTCGCTCAGCCCGATCGCGCGCAACACATGGCTGGGCCGGCCCGAACCGCTGGCGCAAGCCGATCCCGCCGAGAAGGCGATCTGGCGGCATTCGCTGATCAACCGCGCTACGTCCAGTCTGTCGCGGCGCAGATTGAGGTTGCCCAGCCAGCGCTGGTCCGCGCTGCCGTTGAGCGTCCAGTCCGACAGCACCTCACGCGCCGCAGCCCACAGCGCCGCGACGTGGGCGGCATCTTGCTCGCGCAATGTAACAGCCAGCGCGGCTGCGGCGCCAAACCCGGCGCACAGCGCGGGCGACACGGTGCCCGAGCGCAGCCCGCCCTCCTGCCCGCCACCGTGGATCAGCGGGTTAACTGTCACGCCGTCGCGCACCCACAATGCACCAATCCCCTTGGGCCCGTGCAGCTTGTGCGCCGACAGCGTGATCAAGTCGGCTCCGGCGGGCGCGGCCAGCTTGCCGCCGCCCTGCACCGCATCGCACAGGACCAGCGCGCCGAGCTCATGCGCGCGCTCGGCCAAGGTGTCGACCGGCTGGATCGTTCCGATCTCGTTGTTGACCTGCATCACTGCCACTAGCTGGATGTAAGTGGCCAACGGCACCTCGGGATCGACCAAACCGTCACTTTCCACCGGCAGCTCGTGGACCTGCGCCACCGCCTGCGCGGTATCGAGCACTGCGGCGTGTTCGATAGCTGAAACAGCTATTTGCGCACATTTGCTCCCCTGAATTGCCAAGTTCAGCGCCTCGGTCGCAGAGCCAGTGAAAATCACCCGCCCGTCCGGCGGCAACAATGTAAGCACCTGTTCGCGCGCAACCTCGACTGCGGCCTTGGCCGCGCGACCGGGCGCATGCGGGCTATGCGGGTTGGCTGATCCTGCCTCATCCAGCCACGGCAGCATTGCGGCGCGGGCCTCGGGCGCAAGCGGCGTGCTCGCTTGATAATCGAGGTAGGTCATGCCGCCGCCGCAAGCCACGCTGCAATCAATGCGTCTATCTGCACGCGGGTGGATTCGCGGCCCAGGCTGACTCGGATCACTTCGCTCGCATGGGGATAGCCGATTGCTTCGAGCACGTGGCTGACGCTCAGCGAACCCGACGAACAGGCGCTGCCCGCCGAAACCGCAATCCCCATCGCGTCAAGCCGGATCAGCTGCGCGTTGGCCGACTTGCCCGGCATCCGGTAGGCCGCGATCGAGGGCACCCGTGCGGTGTCTTTGCACAAACTTTCACCCCCAGCGGCGGTGACCGCCCGGTCCAGTACATCGCGCAAGACCGCTGCATTGCCGAGCCAGTCCGAACCCACTTCGAGCGCGGCGGTCATCGCCAGCACTGCGGGCAAGTTTTCGGTCCCCCCGCGATAGCCGCGTTCTTGCCCGCCGCTGGGGCGCAGCATGGCCCAGTCTTTGACCAGCAAGGCTCCCACCCCAACCGGCCCGCCGAATTTGTGCGCAGTCAACGCGATTAGGTCCGCTCCGACCGGCAGCGGCAGTTTGGCCGCGCCTTGCGCACAATCGACCAGCAGCAGGCCACCCGCGCCATGCACCGCCTCGGCCACCGCCTCGAGCGGCTGCAACACTCCGATTTCGTTATTAACTTGCTGCACCGCCACCAGCCCGGCCAGCGCGCAATCTGAAGGATCGACCAGGCCAAGTGCACTTACCCCGATCCGCGCCGCGCTTCCCGCAAAGCGCTGTACCGCCTCGTGCTCGACCGCGCTGACCCCCGCCAGCGGCTGAACACAACGGGCGATCGCCAAAGCCAACGCCTCGCTCGCGCCGCTGGTGAAAATCACCTCACCGCCCCAATCGAGTGCCGCCTTGATCCGCGCGCGGGCGTCTTCCAGCGCCGCTCGCGCCTTGCGCCCAGCCTGATGGGGACTGGATGGATTGGCCCATAGCTCGAACCCTTCAAGCATCGCTTCGCGCGCTGCGGGCAGCAGCGGGGTGGTTGCAGCATGGTCAAGATAGATCGATTTATCGGACATTGTTCGCAAATGTTGCTTTTTGGGATGCCATTTCTATATAGCGCCACTCTCCCATTCCCAGCACAAACCGGCCCGGCCGCCCGATTTCACCCGGACGCCGCGGACAGTGCGCCAGCAAGCAGGTACCAAAGCCCATGCCCGCAGTGATCTTTCCCGGCCCCGAAGGCCGTCTCGAAGGCCGTTTCCAGCCGGCTTCGCGCGCCCGCGCGCCAGTCGCAATGATCCTCCATCCGCACCCGCAAGCCGGGGGCACGATGAACGAACGCATCACGATGGCGCTGTATAAGACCTTTGCCAATCGCGGTTTCGCGACTTTGCGCTTCAACTTTCGCGGTGTCGGCCGCAGCCAGGGTAGCTTCGATAACGGGATCGGTGAATTGTCCGATGCCGCGTCTGCGCTCGATTGGGTGCAGTCGATCCACCCCGAGGCTTCGACCACCTGGGTCGCGGGGGCCAGTTTTGGCGCACTGGTCGGCATGCAGCTGCTGATGCGCCGGCCAGAGGTTCGCGGGTTCATCTCGATCGCGCCGCCGGCCAACATGTATGACTTTAGCTTCCTTGCTCCGTGTCCCGCTTCGGGGATTATCATCCAGGGTGTGGCCGATACGGTTGTTTCGCCTAACTCGGTGCAAAAGCTGGTCGACAAGCTGCGGACCCAGCGACACATCACCATTCATCACGAGGAAATTCCCCGTGCGAACCATTTCTTCGAAAATGAAATGGGCGATCTGATGGGCTCGGTCGATAACTATCTGGACATGCGGCTGTCGCCGGATTGCCCGATCAGGTAAGGGCCTATTTGAGGTCTTGCTGCACTGGCGCGGTGCCATCGGCCGACGGCACCACCCAGATCGCGATATTGATCGCCAGTACTGCGGCCAGCACGAGCATCAGCCAGACCTGCCGCCCACTCCCGCTGCGGCGCCACAGTGCCAGCGCGCCCAGCAGCATAGCGATACAGGCCAGCACCAAGACCGACAGGAGCGTGCCGCTGCCCATCAGTGGGTGAGCTTGCCCGCGATGCCAATGATCTCGTCCAGCGCGTTGCCGCCGCTATCCCCGCCGCCACCGCCGGTGGCCATGCCGAGCAGCGAACCCAGCATACCGCCCAAACCTCCGCCAGCCTGTCCCCCGCCGCCAGCAGGTGCACTCTGGCCGTCGCCCAGCACTGAACCCAACACCGAGCCGATCATCCCGCCGATTCCGCCACCGCCCGTCGCGTTGCCCTGTTGTGCCCCGCCCGCGTGCGAGAGATATCCCGCCACCAACATCGCCAGGATCGGTAGCATCTTCTTAAGCAGCGCCGGGTCGATCCCGGTCTGGTTCGCGGCATGCGTCGCGATCGTCCGGCTGACATCCTTCGAGCCAAAAATCTGCCCGAGCACGTCGTTGCCTTTGTCGACTTGTGTCGGTTCGGGGCCGAGCACATTGGCAGCCAGATCCCCGCCGCCCAGCCCGCCCAACATCCCGATCAGACCGCCCAATCCGCCAGCTCCCCCGTCAACGCCGCCGGCCTTCTTGCTAAAGCCGCCGACTACGGCTGGCAGCAGCGCCTTGGCACCAGCCTCGGCCATGGCTGGCGGAATGCCGAGCTGATTGGCAATGGCAGAAATCCCGCCGGTCTGCTCTAGGATGCTGTTGAGGTCAGTGGCGGCCATGCGGGTTTCTCCTGCGGCAGTAGCTCGCCACTGTGCCGTGATGCTTACTGCGCAGTTTGGTCGCAAGCCAGCCGATAATCTGCGCAGCCGAGATTATTGGCCGCAGTATGGCTGACACTAAAGCGCGCTAGGCCAACCAATTAGGCGCCTCGCGCAACTTCCGGACGTTCTGGGCATTAAGCAATTAGGAAGGTGATCACATTTGCGATTCGCCGCCAACGAAGGAGCCACCACCATGTCAATTTTCAGCTCAATCAAGGACGCCATATTCGGGCACAAGGCGCAGGCTGTCACCCCGACATCCGAGGCACCCGCGATACCGATGACCGATGCCGCTCCTGCCGCCGCGCCAATCGATGTCGCTGCCTCGCTGAGCGCGATGCCGGGCTCAGACAACCTCAACTGGAAGACTTCTGTCGTCGATCTGATGAAACTAGTCGGGATCGATGCCAGCTATGAAAACCGCAATTCGCTCGCTCACGAACTTGGCAATACCGATTATTCGGGCTCGGCCGAAGACAACATTGCACTGCAGAAGCAGGTCATGAAGGCGCTGGCCGATAACGGCGGCATGGTACCGGCTGAATTGCTCGATTGAACGTTTGAACCGAAACAAAAAGGGACGCATCACGTGAGTGGCGCGGCCCTTTTTCGTGATCGGCGTTGCAGCCTATTTCTTGCCAAACAGACCCGCTGCCATTCCTGCGAGGTCGTTGAGTGGATTTCCGTCACCATCGCGGTCGAGCATACCCAGTAGGCCCTTTGCAACGGGATTGTCCTGCAACGCCTGTGCATATTGGCCAAGAGATCCCTCCCCCCCGATCTGTTCGACAATTTTACTCAGGACACCCGTATCTAGCCCAGTCTTAGCCGCTGCACCCGCGACAGTATCACCCGGCTCAGCATGCGATTGGCCCAATGCAGCAATCGCCTTTTCGGCCATTTCTGGGGAGATCCCCAGCTTGGTCGCGAGATTGCCGACGTCCGCGTGCTGGCCAACCTGGCCGATGATGCTGTCGAAAATACTCATTCTGCCGACTCCTTGTTGCGCAAGGTCCAGAACCTAAGCCTGCGCAAATGCAGCGCAAAGTTAAATCGCGGTCAGGCCGCCTTGGGCGCGGCCTCCAGCACCGATTGATCGACATGGGCTTCGAATTGGGCAAAATTCTCGATGAATTTGCC